>JAFNAH010000330.1 GCA_017860075.1 Acidobacteriota bacterium
GACGGCGTCTGGTGGTCCAATTTGGACCGGGGTTCGAACCCCGGGCTGATCTGTCCTACCCCTTCGGGGTGGCTTTGCGGAGGGTATCGAAGTCGGTATTGAATGTCACTAAGTTAAGCAGGATTCATGGAAAACTTGGACCCGGACCTAGTCGTGGACGTGGACTTCGACCTGGACCATTCTGCTCCAGGCAAACAATCGCAGTTGTTGCGTTAGTGATCGTGCTGAGCGCGCGCTGCAGTCCGAGTCTACGTCCAGGTCCAAGTCCAGGTCCAAGTCCACGTCCAGGTCTAGGGTGCCCAGGAACACTGCTTACTTCAGTGCCATTCAAGTCGATATAGAGCGATCGTCGGGTCTGCCCCCTGCGTCGACCGCGTATTGGTCTCGGGTGGCGATACCGATCCCGATGCCGCCGGGACCCCGGCAAGCCCTAATACTGCTTTGCCGGGTCGATGGAACCTGATATCTACTCAGCTCGAAAACATCCGGCGCGAGGAAGGACTGAAGGAGCGACGCTGAGCTGCCTTAGCTTTCCCGGCGCGAAAAGGAGAGTTGCGTGTCTTACCAGTACATCTACGTGATGAAGGATCTTCGCAAGGTATATCCTCCCTCCAGGGAAGTGCTCAAGGGGATCTGGCTTTCGTTTTTTCCGGGCGCCAAAATCGGCCTGATCGGAGCCAACGGTGCCGGCAAAAGCACTCTGCTGCAGATCATGGCCGGCAAGATCACCGAATTCATGGGCGAGGCGTTCCCCGCCGAGGGAGCAAGAGTCGGATTTCTGCCGCAGGAACCGCAGCTTGATCCCGCCAAGGACGTGCTCGGGAACGTGGAGGATGGAGTCCGGGAGACGAGGGCTCTGCTGAGGGCCTTCGACGACATAAATGCCCGATTCGCAGAGGACCTGTCCGGCGAGGAGATGGAGAAACTCCTGGCGGAGCAGGCACGCGTGCAGGATGCCATCGACGCGTGCAACGCCTGGGAGATCGACCGGGCTCTCGAGATTGCGATGGACGCACTGCGTCTGCCGCCCGGCGACGCCGATGTGACCAGGCTCTCGGGGGGCGAGCGCCGCAGGGTCGCCCTGTGCCGGCTTCTGCTTCAGAGGCCGGACCTGCTCCTGCTGGACGAGCCCACCAACCATCTCGACGCCGAATCAGTCGCCTGGTTGGAGCGCTTCCTGAAGGACTACCCGGGGACGGTCGTCGCCGTCACACACGATCGATACTTCCTGGACAATGTCGCGGGATGGATTCTCGAGCTCGACCGCGGAGAAGGCATCCCGTGGCAGGGCAACTACTCCTCGTGGCTCGACCAGAAGCAGGCTCGGCTTGAACTCGAGGACAAACAGGAGTCTGCGAGGCGGCGAACGTTGCAGCGCGAGCTGGAATGGGTGCGCATGTCTCCCCGTGCGCGCCAGGCCAAGGGCAAGGCCCGCCTGACGGCATACGAAAAGCTGCTTGCCGAGGAGATGGAACAGGAGAAGAAGCTTCAGGCAACTGACCTCCACATACCGCCCGGACCGAGGCTGGGCGATCTTGTGGTCGAGGCGATCAACCTGCGGAAGGGTTACGGCGACAGATTGCTCATCGAAGACCTCTCGTTCAAACTGCCTCCGGGCGGGATCGTCGGTGTGATCGGGGCCAACGGCGCGGGCAAGACTACGCTTTTCCGCTTGATCGTGGGCGAGGAAGAGCCCGACGGCGGGATCCTGCGGATCGGCGAGACCGTGCGGCTGGCGTATGTCGACCAGAGCCGTGACACGCTGAACGGCGAGCGCCAGGTCTGGGAGGAGATCAGCGACGGCGAAGCCGTCGTCAGGCTCGGCAAGCGGGAGGTCCCCGCCAGATCCTATGCCGCCGCCTTCAATTTCAAGGGATCGGATCAGCAGAAACGCGTGAAGGACCTGTCCGGAGGTGAACGCAACCGGGTTCACCTCGCGAAACTGCTTCGCAAAGGCGGCAACCTGCTGCTGCTCGACGAACCTACCAACGACCTGGACGTCGACACGCTCAGGTCGCTGGAGGATGCGTTGGTTTCGTTCGCGGGCTGCGTGGTTGTAATCAGTCACGATCGCTGGTTCCTGGACCGCATCGCGACGCACATCCTCGCGTTCGAGGGGGACTCGAAGGCCGTCTGGTTCGAGGGTAACTACCAGGACTATGAAGCGGATCGCAAGCGACGCCTCGGTGCGCAGGCCGATCAACCCCACCGCATCAAGTTCAAACCGCTCTCCAAATAGCCGCTGCGCGACGCAATCTCTTTACTTCCGGATCCTGGAGCCGCATCATTGAGTCGAAATCAGGAAACATATCCATCATGAAACGAGGCACAAATTGAGGGAAGAACAACTGAAGATCGCTGTGTTCGTCGATTTCGACAACATCGAAATAGGCGTCAAGAAGACTCTGAACCGGCACTTTGACATCGGGACGGTTCTTGAAGCGATCAAGGAACGGGGCGAGGTCGTGACCAAGATCGCCTACGGGAACTGGAAGCAGGCTGAAAGCTACAGCCGCGAGATGACGGAACACGCTGTCCAGATGGTTCAGCGCAATACGACCCCGGGAGGGGACAAGAACGGGGCCGATATCAACCTCGCGCTGGACGCTCTGGAAATGGCGTTCACGAGAGACCACATAAACGCGTTCGTGATCGTCGGCGGCGATAGCGACTTCATTGCCCTGGTCGAGAAACTCAAGCAGTACGACAAGAAGATCTTCATCGTCGGGGGCAGGGCGTTCACGAGCGCCATCCTGCAGAAGAACTGCCACGAATTCATCGCCTACGAACATCTTGTCGGGCTGCAGTCCGGGACGCGCAAGGCTGCCGACAGGGAACAGGGATCGGGCCGCGCGGGAGTAGAAAAGGCGATGCCGCTGGTCCGGAGGGCGCTCAAGGTCCTCTCCGACCGCGAAGTCTCGCCGCAGCTCGGCCTCTTGAAGAGCACGTTGCTGCAGCTCGACTCGACGTTCTCCGAGCGCGATTACGGCACCGGAAGCTTTCGCGAGTTTATCCAGAAACTGGCCAAAGCCGGATTTGTGAGCCTGAAACAGGTAGACCGGAGCCTGCTGGTGGAGCTGAAAGACGGGGAACCTCCCTCCCAGCCTGCCCCTGTTCCGGCGGTCGAAACCCCGGAACACGCGCCTGGACCAAAGGAGCAGCAGGCCCCGTCGGCGGAGACCGAAGCCGCTATGCGCAACATTCAGGCAGCCTTCCAGGGGTCGAAGAGGGAAGTGCGTTGGCCGATGTACCTCAGGAACGTCAAGCAGTTCCTCAAGTCGGCGGACGCAAGCTTCGACGAGCGTCGCCTCGGGTTTGCCGGCATGCGAGAGTTGGTGCGGGAGGCCCAGCGGGCAGGGTTGTTCCGCATGGAGCGGGACCGCCAGGGTGTCCTGCGCGTCTTTCCCGGGGAACGGCTTGCAGTGCCTGTTGCGGGCGAGCCTGGCATCGAGCCGGCTCCGGTCGAAGGCGAGCCAGGCCCGGTTGGAGGGAAGGCGCTCCTTCCCGCGCCTCCTGCCTTCATCGAGCTTGAAGAGGAGGCCATGCCGCAACCGGCACCCGAGCACGAACCACCGCCATCAAAGCCCAAACGCAGCCGGGCCGGCTCCACGCGATCGCGGACCGGCCGCAAGGCCTCACCACGGAATTCAAGAAAGGCTGCTCCGGCGAAGTAGACCATCCGGCTGCCGGACCGCACAACGCCGCCAGCCTGCAACAAAAAGGGCCGCCCGACTGGGCGGCCCCGATCCTTTCCTCTGCGGCGCAGGCAGGCAACTACTGGGTGTCGCCGCTCACCTTCTCGTGCGTGTGCTCACCCTTCGTTCCGGCCAGTTGAAACCCGTCTGAACCGGGCAGATAGACCTCTGACAGAACCCTCTTCTCGCCGACTTTGTCAAAGACAACCTGGGCCTTCGTGGACTCCGAAGCGCTGAGTCGCGTCAGAACGGTGCACAACGCGGTTTTGTCCCCCGCTTCGCTGCGAATCCTGAGAATACCCGGACTGTTTGGATCGGTGCTGATCCGGTAAGTTCCGGCGGGCAGTTCACTGCCCCCGGCTGTGAAACTGAAAGGAATCTCGACCGACGCCCGCGCTCTCTGCGCATAGCCGGCAACAACGCCCAGAG
>JAFNAH010000331.1 GCA_017860075.1 Acidobacteriota bacterium
GTATCACCCGGATCCGATTTTCGGTTTCGCCGTGCCAAAGACCTGCGAAGGGGTACCGACCGAAATACTGGATCCTGCCAACACGTGGCCGAGCCGGGATGAGTACTTCAGAAAATATGACGCGCTCGCGGCTCGCTTCATCGAGAACTTCAAACTCCTGGCCGCCGGCTGCCCGCCACACGTGGTGGAGTCCGGCCCGAAGCGACTCACGACCGTTCCCGCACGAGTCTGACCGCCACACCCGACACAGGGGCGCGCAGGGAGAGACACTCTCTGCGTGCCCCGGTCTGCCAGGTGCAGTACAATCGCCCGCAGGAGGACTATCTGAAGATGATCCGGACGTCCCTGGCAATCATGGCGGCAGTCGTTTGCCTTTCACCAGCCTATTCCCAAAATCCCGCTTCCTCCGCGCAGGTGAGGGCGCAGTTCGCCAATCCGCCGCGCGAAAACAGTACGGCACCGTTCCTCGTCTGGAATGATCGGATGACCGAAGAAGAGGTCGTCGCGACCATGAACGACCTCGCCCGGCAGGGCGTCCGCCAGATCATCGTCCACCCGCGGCCGGGGCTGATGACGCCTTACTTGTCCGATGAGTGGTTCAGGATGTGGCAGACGGCATTGAAGGAAGCCGGGCGCCTGGACATGAACGTCTGGATGTACGACGAGAACTCCTATCCGTCCGGTTTTGCAGGCGGCCTGGTGCCCGATGCGATGCCCGAGTCCCAGGGGCGGGGCCTTCAGCTCAGAGAGGAGAATTCCGTTCCGACGTGGTCGGAAAACACGATTGCCGTCTTTCAGCTGGATGAAAAGGGATACGACGACATCACAGGCAAAGTGCGCGGCGGAGCCACCCTGCCGGAGGGCCGATATCTCCGGGCTTCGGTGTTGAGGGCAAAACCCGCGCCCTGGTACGGAGGCAGGACGTATGTTGACCTGCTATATCCGGGTGTCACCGGAAAGTTCCTGTCGATCACCCTCGACGCATACCGGCGCGAACTCGGCAGTTACTTCGGCAATCGGATCCCCGGTGTCTTCACTGACGAACCGCAGCTCCTCCCGGCAGGCGGCCTGCCGTGGACTGATGATCTTGACGCGGCTTTCGAGAAGCGCTGGGGATACAGGCTGGTCGACCATCTTCCCGCACTGACCCTGCCGGTCGGAGACTGGAAGAAGGTCAGGCACAATTACTACCAGGTCCTTCTTGACCGGTTCATCGAGCGCTGGGCAAAGCCTTACTACGACTACTGCGAGCGAAACCGCCTCGAGTTCACGGGGCACTACTGGGAACACGAGTGGCCGAATTGCACCGGCGTGCCGGACAACATGGCAATGTCCGCGTGGCAGCAGCGCCCGGGCATCGACATTCTGATGAACCAGTACCGCGAGGACGTGCACGCGCAGTTCGGAAATGTGCGGGCAGTCCGGGAGATTGCCAGCGTCGCAAACCAGTTGGGACGGAAACGGACGCTGTGCGAAATCTACGGCGCCGGAGGGTGGGACCTGCGTTTCGAGGACATGAAACGAATCGGCGACTGGAACTGCGTTCTGGGCATCAACACGATGAACGAGCACCTTTCGTACACCACCATCCGAGGCGCCCGCAAGCGCGACCACCCGCAGTCGTTCTCCTACCACGAGCCCTGGTGGGAAGCGTATCACGTCATGGAGAACTACTTCACCAGGCTGCAACTCGCCGTGGCGAGCGGCCGGCAGGTCAACGATGTGCTCGTGCTCGAACCGACGACCGCCGCCTGGCTGTACAACTCGGCGCGGAAAACCGCGCCGGAACTGGCGGCGATCGGCGACAGTTTCCAGCGCCTCCTGAACGATCTCGAGAAAAACCAGGTCGAGTACGACATAGGCTGCGAGGACATCATGGCACGCAACGGATCGGTCGGAGCGGGATCGTTGCGCATCGGCAAGGCGAGTTATCAAACCGTCGTTCTGCCTCCTCTCACGGAGAACTTGAACTCAACAACGGTGAGCCTGCTGGAAAAGTTCACGGCAGGCGGCGGCACGATTCTCGCATGCGGTCCGGCGCCGGAGAGGATCGACGGCACCAGGTCGGACCGGGTCGCAGCGCTGTCCAGGGCAACCGGTTGGAAGAAAGTGGAAGCGGAAGCGCTGCCCGGAATACTCCTCTCTTCCAGCCGGGATGGCTTCGTCATCCGGCGGAGCGACAACGATCGCGGCATCCTCTTCCACCAGCGCCGCACTCTCGATGATGGGCAGCTTCTTTTCCTCGCAAATACAAGTGCTGAGGCGCCGGCGAAGGGCGTAGTGGAATGCCCGGCGCGGGGAATCGAACGCTGGGATCTCGAGAAGGGGACCATCGAGCCTTATCCGTTCAGGAGAACGGCCAAGGGAACAGAGGCAGTTTTCGCGCTTTCGCCCTCGGGCTCGCTGCTCCTCTTCCTGGCAAGAGAGAAGCGTGACCCCGCGCCGGTCAAGATCGAACAGCTCGTCCGCATCCAACCTGCGGGTCCGCCTGCGATAATAGCGGTCGGACCGAATGTGCTCACCCTGGACTATGTGGACGTCACGGCAGGTGGCGAGACGCTCGAGCGCGCCTATTCCTACCAGGCCAACCAGTTCGCCTTCAGGCAAAACGGGATGCCGCGCGATCCCTGGGACAACGCGGTGCAGTTCAAAGACGAAATCATAAGGAAAACCTTCCCTGCAGAGAGCGGTTTCGAGGCCAGCTACAGGTTCACGGTTGAGGGGCAGGTTCCCTCTTCGCTCCTGGCGGTCGTCGAAAGACCCGATCTGTATTCGATCACATGCAACGGCCGGCCTGTCCGGGCAGTCAGCGGTTCCTGGTGGCTGGACAAGTCGTTCGGGAAGATCGATCTCGCGGCCGTGGCGCAGCCTGGTGAAAACAGGCTCACGCTGAAGGCGTCGCCGCTTACGATCTACCACGAACTCGAATCCGTTTACCTGTTGGGCAATTTCACGCTGAAACCCTCAGAAAAGGGCTTTGTCGTAGCCCCGGCACAGGAACTCCACCTCGGAGCATGGAACGAACAGGGTCGTCCCTTCTATGCCGAGGGAGTCTCGTACGCTGAACGGTTTTCGATCGGCGCTCCTTCGGGTCGCTACCGTGTTTCTTTGGCTCGGTGGTATGGAAGCGTGGCGCGGGTGGCGGTCAACGGAAAGACGGCAGGCTATCTTGCATACCCTCCCTGGGAGGTCGACGTCACGGACTTCCTGAAGGCAGGAGAGAACACGGTTGAGGTGGTGGTGATCGGGACGCTGAAGAACACGCTCGGCCCTCACCATGGGGATCCGGCTCCGGGCACAGCCTGGCCCGCGATGTTCCAGAAAGCGCCCTCGCCGGGCCCGCCTCCCGGAAAGGGCTATTCCACTGTGGGCTATGGCCTGATGGAGCCTTTTGTGCTTGTCAACGTGAAGGACTGATTAACCATGCCGGTGGAGCATGGTCATGACCCGCTCTTTACGGCTGGGCGGGCCTTACGTGCTTGGGGGTCGGTATCGGAATCGGGATCGTAATCGGTTTTGATATCGA
>JAFNAH010000332.1 GCA_017860075.1 Acidobacteriota bacterium
GAGCTTTGCCAGAGCTGAAGAACTGCTCGTGGGGGCATCTGCCGTGAAGATCACGCCGCCTCTCGGGTCCGCTATGGCCGGCTACTTCCATAACCGCGGGGCTGAGGCCGTCCACGACGACCTGTACGCGAAGGCACTCGTCATGCAGAAGGACGGAGTGCGTGCAGCTCTTGTGGTCTGCGATCTGATTTCCATTCCCCGCGAGGTTACCGAACAGGTCCGGGCGATCGCTGCAAAGGACCTCGGATTACCGGGCAGTAACGTGATGGTCAGCGCCACGCACGCGCATACCGGACCGGTGATGGCCTCCGAGGCCGACGCATACAACCTGCCGCCCGAGATGCGAAAGATCGCCACCGAATACTCTCATTCGCTGCCGGACAAGATCGTGGAGTGCATCCGGATGGCGATCAAGAACATTCAGAGCGCGAAGATTTCCGCAGCCACCGGCACAGAGGATACTCTGGCCTTCAACAGGCGCTTCTTCATGAAAGACGGCACCATCGGCTGGAACCCGGGAAAGAAAAATCCGGCGATCCTCCGACCCACGGGTCCGGTCGATCCTCAGGTGCCGGTCGTCTATTTTGAATCGAACGGAGGCAAGCCGGTCGCCACTTATGTGAACTTCACGATGCATCTGGACACGGTGGGTGGCCTGGAGTTTTCCGCCGACTATCCCTACACCCTTTCGAAGCTCCTCGGCGAGGTGAAAGGGCGAGAGATGGTTACGATCTTCAGCATCGGTACCGCGGGCAACATCAATCACCTCGATGTCGGCGATCCGAATCCACAATCCGGACACCACGAGGCGGCACGCATCGGCACTGTGCTGGCTGCGGATGTGCTGGAGACCTACCGTCATCTCCAACCTGTCGCCGTCGACCGCATTCAATGTAAGGGCGAAATCGTCAAACTGCCGCTGCCCTCCGTGACACCGGCCGACGCGCAATGGGCCAAAGAAGTCAGCGCAAGATTTGGCAAGCCCGACGCCGCTCCTTTCATGGATCAGGTAAGGGCCGACAAGATCATGGCGATCTCGGCACGTCAGGGTAGGTCCGTCGAGGCTGAGGTCCAGGTGATCACGCTGGGCAACCAGCTCGCGTGGGTCGGCCTGCCCGGCGAAGTATTCGTCGAACTCGGCCTGGCGATCAAGAGGGCGTCGCCCTATCCGCTTACCATCGTCGGAGAGCTCGCCAATGATGATATAGGGTATGTCCCAAACCGCGAAGCATATCCCCAGGGGGCGTACGAGCCTGTGAGCGCCCGGGTCGCGCAAGGCTCTGGTGAGATGCTCGTCGATGCAGCGGTTCAGCTGCTCACCGACCTGTATCGCGAGACGGTTGCCCGCAAATAGCGAAGCGCCTCGGTCGATACTGTGGACCGGTTGATCGAGGCTCGAAGGACAAAGGAGGCTCACAATTGATTCGCGAGACCATTATCTCAATCGCTCTATTCCTCAGCGCATCTCAGATCGGAGCCGGACAGGCAGAAGCACTCAAACAGGCCGGAGTTCATTCACAGTACGGAATCGACATCATCCCCGATCCGCAGATCGTGCGCGTCGCCGGAGCTGATTTCGACATGAATTCTGCGACCGTTGTCTCTGCAGACCCGCAGCTTCAGGATCTTTCGCCTGTTGTCAGCCTGCAGGAGGGCTTGGCAGAGACTCTGCAGCTCCATATTTCAACGTCCGGCTCCCAGCCGCCGTCCAACGTGATCGTTCTGAAGCTCGTCCCCGAAGGTGTGCTGCGTGAAGTTCCGGACGGCAGCGCCAGGAGAGAGGCATACGCTCTGGAGGTTTCCGGATCCCGGATCTCCATCGAAGCATCGTATCCTGCGGGGCTCTTCTATGGAGTGCAGACCCTTCTCCAGCTGGCTGAACAAGGCCGGGGTCATGTCCGGGGGCTGAAAATCGTCGACTGGCCCGACATGGAATTCCGTGCCGTCCACGTCGACCTGTGGTATCACCTGGATCGCCCCTGGTACTACGAATACCTCTTCCGTCAGTTGGCCCGCTACAAAATCAACACCGCCGTCTTCGAATTCGAAGACAAGTTTCCATACAGCAGGCATCCACTGTTGACGGCTCCCGGCGCAATGACCCGCGACCAGGTCCGGCAACTGGTCGAGACGGGCAAACGCTATCACATCGAAATAGTTCCGCTTGTTCAAACCCTGGGCCACGTCGCCTTCATAGCCAAGCACCCCGAGTTTCTTGAGTTGCGTGAAGTGCCCATGAGCAACTGGCAGCTCTGCCCTCTCAAGAAGGGGACGTTTCCTCTGATCCAGGACATGCTCGACGAGGTGCTCGAGGTAGTTCAACCCGCGAAGTACTTCCACATCGGAGGCGACGAGGCCAGGGAATTGGGCATGGGTGCCGAGTGCCGGGAGAAATGGGGCGACAAGGCTGCAGTGGAGAGCTACAAGCTCTGGCTCGGCTTTGTCTGCGACTACCTCAAGAAGCGCGGCAAGACGGCGATCGTATGGGACGACATGTTCCTGCGGCATTTCGGCCAGGCCGATATGGCTCGCCTTCCAGACAACCTGATCTACATGCGCTGGGATTACGACACCGGCGAGTTCATCAGCCGGGACAGGAAAATCCTGGATCTGGGCTATCCGGTCTGGGTTGCCACAGCGGCACAGACCATGACCCCCGTTTTCCCGGACCAGCGCCTGCGTGTTTACAACAATGCCAATTTCATACCCAATGCGGCCACGCTGGGGATAAAGGGCGTCATGAACACCGCATGGGAAGACGCAGGCGTTCATCCGGAAACTTACTGGGTAGGGTTTGCCTGCTCTGCGGAGTATGCATGGTCGAGCAGGAAACCGGGTGCAGAGGAGTTCCTGGGCAAGTTCTTCCCCGTATTTTATGGACGCAGCCAGCAGGACCTGGGCAAGGCTTACAGCACACTCTCGGAAAAAGGCTTCATTCGCGCGGAGAGTTCGTGGACGAAAGAATTTGCGGCCCTGGACCTGCCTCCTCTGCCGGACACCGCGTTCCGGGTGGATTCCGCATGGGCGGACAAGCATAGCAGGCTCATCGCCCAGGCGAAGGAAATGCGCCCACGCTACGCTGAAGCGGTCGAAATCGTCACCCGGAATCTCGCAGGTGAAGGGAAAAACAAGTACAACCTCGAAGTGCTCCTGCTCTGTGCCAGAACGATGCTTCACTTCACCGACATGATTCTTCGGATCACTGAAATCAACGAGAACCTTCTGGCGGCCGACGCAGATCACAAGAAGGGTGACGACCAGAGTGCCATCAACCGCTATCACCGGATCGGCCGTACAATCGACGACCTCCGCTACGAGAAATCCGTCCTCTTCGAGGAGACTGTACGGGTATGGGAAAAGTCTACGTTCCCAAAGGATTTCCGGCACATCCCCGGCGGCAGAGAAAGATACGTGCACCAGATCGATCGCGATTTCTACTACGGCAACAAAACCATGGACCTGAGTTATATCTTCGAGGTGGAGGAACAACTCGGACTCTTTGCCTATCAGCAAAAGCTTTACCG
>JAFNAH010000020.1 GCA_017860075.1 Acidobacteriota bacterium
GCCGCAATAGAGGCGTCGGGAACCATGCCATAGAATGCGATGCCCGGATAGTGTCGGAAGTACCAGGCGAAGGGCCAGGTGCTTTCATCATCGTAACTGACCAGCACCTGATCCTGATCGCCGGTGCGCTGTATCACGGCGTCTATCTCTGACAGCGTGGCTTTGATGTCGGGGGTCGCATGCGCGTAGACCAGCAGTTCAGTGGCCAGGTCGTAGTTCCGATAATTCAGCATTCCACTGGAACGAACTGTCATCAAGGCGAGTGGCAACCCGATTCCGAGCAGTAGAGCGCGCGAGGAGGCCGCGAGACCGCGTCGCCGGACCGCGCGCAGGATGAACGCCGCGAGAACCAGGAAGAGCGCACAAGCGGTGATCCATCGTACAGTGAGCCCGGCGGCCTCGAGGGTTCTACCCGTGAACGGTCTCGTGGCTAACAGCGTCGACGAAAGCAGGGCAAGCACGGAAACGGCCGGGATCAGCCAGACCGTCCCGGCCCATCCAGCCTTCTTCCACGGCTCGCTTTCGGCGGTCCAACCCAACCACCAGCCGCTCACAAGGATTGTAGGAAAAGTCATGTGGACCAGCAACCAGGGCATCCGCTCCCCTGCGAAAGAGTACGCCAGCCAGGACCCGAATGCCCACCAGAGGGCAAAACACCCGAAGAGAAAGCGGATGCTATGGAGTCCGGCGGCGGGCCGCGCATCGATTGCCTCGCTTCCGGGACTTGGGTAGACACCTTCTGCGACGGCAATCCGCTTCCACGACACCACCATCCGAAGAATGTAAACAGCGGCGCACACGGCCGTCAGTAACACGAGCAATTCATAGACCGAGGCGGTTACCAGGTAATAAAACCAGGGAGCTCCTCCACGACGCACGCCGTGCTGCTCGATCCAGTACGACAAGCTGCCGACGATGCCGCTGGCAAAACCACCGATTGTATTGGTGAAGAAGGTCGTAAAGAAGAGCACCTGCACGACCCAGAAGAGAAACATCAGGCGCGCCCACAGCGCGAAGTCGAGAGGTTCTGAGCTGTCTCGCTTCCGGACCTTTCTACCGAAGAATAGCCAGGCGATAGCGACAGCCGCAATTGAGTTCAGCAGGACAAGCGACAGGGAGCGGCCTACGCCTTCCGTCAGAGTGAACACTGCCTGGCCCCATCCCAATGCCAGATGAAGCGGGGGTGAAAGGAACGGAAGTACGAGCGTGAACATCAGCACCGACAGGTCCCGAGCCCCGCGCGCTGCAACAGGGAAGGCGCGTCTCGCGCCGCGCAGCAAAGCCAGAGCCAAGAGGAAGGATCCCACAGTGGCCCCGAAAATAAAGGCATTGGCTTTGGAAGCCGTGCTGAGCGCCATAGAGGCAACAACCAAATAGAGCCAGGATGGACGTCGTTCCTCCAGATAGCGAAACGCGCCGTAAACCCAGGCCAGGGAGCAGAGGAGCATCGGGATATCGATCACAAGGTACCGGCTGATACATAGAATGCTGGGACTGACAACTGCAAAGCCGGCTGCCGCCAGGGCTCCCCAACGGCCGAGATGTCCTCGGAACGCGAACAGCGACAGTATCAAGACGCATCCCGAGAGCGCAGGCACGAGGCGTGCGGTGAAGTCGCTGTCTCCGAGAAGCAGGTAGACAAGGGCGTTCAGGTGGAAGAGCAGCGGGCCGTGGAGCGCGGGGTCATGCCGGTAGGACCCCGTGTCATAAAGCAGGAAGGAGAAATACGCGTGCATGCTTTCGTCGTGGCTCATGGCACGAACGCCCAGGTTGACAAAGCGGGTCAGCCCGGCGACGACAACAAGGATCAGCCACGCCAGCCTCTCGAAGGTAACGACGCTGCCCTCGAGCACGGGCCGGTCCAGCAAGTCATCCTTTACGTTTTGGGCAACCATAACAAAACAACCTCATCTGCGTTTGGCGCCACCGGAGCCTGGCGTGAAACAGAATCCGAAGAACGAGCTTCTGAGTGTGACGGCCGACGCGTCATGACGCGATAGGGAACCGACGCCAACCGTTCGGCGGGTGGGTACGATGTGCCAGCCGTCCAGGTGATCAGGGCGGCTCCGTCGACAGGGCTTTCGTGTCCAGGCGCCACACTGGTCATATGGAAATCTCGGAGATACCAATGGACCAGGAGGGCCGACGAAGCATCACCAGCGGCTCCTAACCTGATCCCGTCTTCCGACCGCTCGGAATGCGCGATCCAATGCCGCAGATCCTGCTGCAGGAGCCTGACATCCGGGTGCCCGATCTCGTGGAAGAATATGGGCTCGCTGTAGATCCGCCGGCTCAGCGCCCACCCCCCCTTCATTTCGGCTGCGCAGAGCGCCATCATCGATGCGAGGACCAATCCCTTTCCGGGTCGAGTTTTGAAGAGGAAGAGGAGTCCGAGCGCTGATGCGCCGGCGAAGAAGCAGACGAACCATCCGCCATAGCCCGGAGGGAAGCGACCGTGCTGGTGGAAGAGGAACCAGATCCAGCCGCTTGCCAGGACTGTTGTGACCGGGAGCACCAGCCGGGACCACACCTGCGCATCACGGCTCATTGTCGTGAGTTCAACTAACCGCCCCAAGAGCCAGGCGGCAGCGAGTACCAGCGGGATGTCCATCACCAGGAGGCCCGCGGGACCGCGGCCTCCCGGTATGGTGACTATAAACCCCCAGAGTGTCCAGAGCGAGAGAGCCGACGCCCTGCGGCGCGCCACTTCCGCTTCGGGTCCTCTTTCTCGCCAGAGCAGGATGATCCCCAGCAGCCCCATGGTCAGCGTCAGAGGCTGTTCATTCAGGATCCGCTCAAAGGCCCATGTCCAGCTATATCCGTTGACAGCTGCCGTTCCCCACTTCTCGATCCACTCTGTCAGCCCGCTGCCAATCCCCGCGAGGTTTTCCCAGCGGGCACCGAGCGCCGATGAGCACAGAAGCAAAGTTGCTGCAAACACCCCCGCGAACTTACGGTCGCATACAGTGGTAACTTTTGTCCCGTTGCGTCCGGTCGAAGGCAGGCTGAAGTGCCGCACCGCAAGCGCATATGCAGTGATGGGCAACGCGAAGGACCAGAAGTCAGGCCCGCTGGCAGCGAACAGAGCGAGGGCCGCTGCCAGGGCCGGCGAGAGTATCTTGCTCTGCGATTCGGGCGCCTGCTTCCCGCGGCTTGCCTGTCCGATCACATCCACGCCTGCGAGTGCTGCCAGTGCTAGAAACGCACTGAATATCGTGCTTTCTGAAGATCGGCTGAAGGCCACGTGCCAGGGATTGAGCATGAAAAGCAAGGCCCCCGCGAGCGCTCCCGCGTTGCCGAGCCAACCGCGAAAGAACCAAGGGCTCATGACCGCAAGCGATCCGATGAGGGCCGGAGCTATCCTCGCGAGCGTGTCACTTGGGCCCAATATCCAGAACGTAATCCAGGTGAGATTGTTGAGAAGCGGGCTTGAATGATGAGCCTCTGGATCCGCATGCAGGTTTCTTCCCGCGTCCGCCGCCACCCAGGCCGGCCATGCGTTCCGCGCCTCATCCGGCGTCAAAACCCGGTCGCCGAGGTATGAAAACCGGGCGATCGTCGCAATGATGCCTGTCGTGACCGTCAGGTAGATCAGTGCAGTGCGAAATGAAGGAGGCCAATCAGCTGCGTTTTTCACTCTGATCCCGCAATTGACGTACCCTTTCTAAAGGAGACCGCGCCCGGCTGCAGGCGCCCGCAAAGAGAGCGACGCTCCGGGGCATGAGGCCGACAGCTCCCCGATGCTGTCTCTCATCAACCATCTTTTCCTGATTCGGCACGTGGTTCCCGCACGATTCCATGTGCGCCAGCATCGCGACGATCCGGCGTTCACCGTAATCACCTTGTCTCTCCAGGTGATACCCGGGGACAGTAGATCTTGATGGGATCTGCACTGAAGACCACGTGCAATGCTTCGTCGAGCTCATTCTCCCGCTCCGCGGTGATTCTGTAGTAGGCGCGCTCCACCGGCCCCAGGTAAAGGAAGCCGATTTTCCATTGGCGGAGCAATTCGAGCAGGTCGCGTCCCCTCGCGGACGCAAAGATGAGCTCCAGCGCTCGTTCGCGTCTGCCGGCCTCTCGCTGGTATTCAGCTCCGCGCCACTGGGCTTCGTGACCCCGCCACCCTAGGAGCGTCGCGCGACCGGTCGCGGCGCTCATGCGGTTCGTGTCGGCGCGGTAGCTGGTCCCGGCAGCCTCAGCCACAATGGCGTTTTGCGGCACCTTGGCGCGCAGCCACCGGACGGCAGCCAATTCCTCCTGCGGCCAGTGAGCGATGCCGGAAAGCGTAAGAGAGCGACAGCGAAAGCCTCCCGTTTTCGAGTGCAGCGCAAAACCGGGATAGGCCATGCCTGCCGCAAGTGCCAGGATTCCCAGAGAAGCGAGCCGCCCCCCCCTCCTGCCCGCCTCCAAGGCGAGGATGCAGCCGACCGCAGCCGGCACCGCGAGCAGGAGCCAAGCCTGGTAATAGAACTTGAAGACCGTGTTCATCCGCGTCCCGAAAGAGTCCTGCAGGTAGCAAAGCTCCGTCACGCAGATCAGAGACATGCCTGCGATGACCAGGACCAGCGTAAAAAGCACCGCCGGTCCGGCAAGCCGACGGGTGCACGTCCGCAGCAGGGCTAGCGCGCCTGCCAGGCAGAGCGCGACGATCAGGAGCGTCAGGGCGCCTCGCGCCCAACGCCGCGCCATCTCGTGCATGTGGCCGGCGGATTGCGGCGCCAGCGCCATTTCGGCCAACCAGTTCCTGCCGGCAGCCGAAGTGAATGCCCAGGTGATGCCGATTACGAAGGCCACCGCTGCCGCACAACCTACCCAAAGCAAACTCGGCAGGCTATCGCGGAGGGACGTGGGGTACTGCCTGCATATGGACCACAGGAGGACGCAGACACCCGGGAGCATTGTCCCAAACATCAGGATGAACTGGGCAAAACGAGTGGGATGGAACAGGTTCGGACGCAGGCCGGTCACCTGGCTCTGTGCGCTGACCAGAAAAGGCCAGATAATGATGAGTGTCGAGAGCCCAAGCAGACCCACGAAAACAAGCGTTTGGCGCAAGGCAGGACCCGCTCTTTTCTGTCGGGTCATCTCGCGCACCACAAAGACCGATACCAGGACCAGCAAACCGGGGAGCAAGTCCCAGCTGTTGATGAGAGCAAGTCCACCCAGAGTCACGGCCATGGCCGATAGAGACAGCGGCGTCACGCCCACACAACGTGCGAGTGACGAGGTTGCAGTTCGCACACCCGCGTTTGGCTCGCTGCCTCCCGCAGCGATATGATTAAGGGCGATTCCCATGAGCAATACCAGGAAGGGCATCGATAGCAGGTGCGGGTGGTTGTCGCCGAGGAGATAGCTGAAAAACGGAAACTCGTCGATGATCTCGATAGCTCGTCCCGCCAGGTCCTGGTCACGCAACACGCGGCTGCTCCGCCACCACCACCACTCATCCGGAGCCCCGCCCGTTCCCGGCATGCCGGCCACGCCGAGCCAGGCGATGAAATTCCGGGCAAGTTCCTTTCCATTGAGCCATTCGAGCCAGAATTCCAGGTTCCCGGATATTGCGACGGCCGCAGCCGACAACAGGCCGGCTGCCGGCCATTTCCAGCCCGCGCGGATTTCCTGTTGACCGCCCTGTCGGCAGGTCAAACCTGCCAGGTTGCTGCCGACGCCGAAGCATCCCAGCACCAGAAGCGCGAACCAGGAAGCCTGGCCGAGGTTGTACGCGACTTCTATGGTCTGGCCCGCCAGGAATGCTAGTGTGCTCAGGAGCCAGTAACCAAGGTAGTAGTAGCTGATAGGGTATCCGGCGAGCCACGCGTCCCTCGGCGGAAAGGTCGGGCTGGTGTGGACGGCGCTCAGGAACATCAGGTCCATCGGCTGTTCGGTGTGGGCGATGGCTGGGTCGCAGCCTCGAACCAAAACCCAAGCCAGAAACGCTGCGGCAAATACTCCTTCCACCCAGATCATCTGTTTGCGATGAGATCTCAGCCAGCGAAGGCTGTCGAGCGCGCCTTGCCTGTCAGGTTGGTATTTCCCGTGAACAATAAGCAGTCCTGCAACGGCGACAGCAGCCAGGGAAAGCCAGGCGCCGCCTCGATCGTTTGGCAGCAGTCCGCAGGCATTTCCCAGCCAGAGAGCGAGTCCCGTCAGGAGGATCCCCAGATGCTTGGTGAAACAGTAGCCGCGGTCGGGCAGGCCTGCAAAAAGGCGCCATGCTATCGGCCAGGATACGAGCCCCGCGAGCTGCACTACTGCGTACCATGAAAGGAGCGAAAGCACGGCAGACATTGTAACCCCGTATCCCGGGGGATACTGGAATTTGATGGTCGCTGCGGAAGCCTGGGATCGACTGGTTCGACACAGCTGCGTGCCTGTTGCAGGCCCGCCGCTCGGTGCCAGGCGGATTTCACGTCCGATCTGCTAGGGGCAGCCTTGAGAAGTCCAGAAAGCCGGCTGCCGGCACTTGATCCGACGAAAGACCATTGCCACGAGCCTGCAATGAGGATCGCGTTTGCTACCGGGTCCTCTGGCTCTCCCGGTAGCAGTCGAGAGCGGCAAGAATTGTCTTGTCCATGTCGAAATAGGCGTAGCGGCCGAGCCGGCCACCGATGATGACGTTCGTTTCCTGTCCTGCCAGCTCGAGGTATTTTCGCAGCAGTCGCCGGTCTTCTCCGGTGTTCACCGGGTAATAAGGTTCGTCGCTCCCTTGCCTGGATTTTTCTTTCAGAATCACCGTCCTGTCCATCGGGTATTCTCTCTCGGGATGCAGATGCCGCGGTTCGTGGATTCTGGTGTACGGCATCTCGAGATCGGCATAGTTCATCACCGAAGTACCCTGGTAATCCTCCACCGGAAGGACCTCTTTGAAGAATTCGACCGACCGCCACTCGAGCCTTCCGTAAACGAAGTCGAAATAGCGGTCGAGGGGCCCCGTGTATATCGTTTTGTTTCTGACACTGAACTCGTCTCGATGCTCGAAGTAATCGCAGTTGAGCCGGACCTCGATCCGGGGTGAGCCGAGGAGACGCTCGAAGACGCGGGTGTAACCCGCAAGCGGGACACCCTGCCAGCGCCGGTTCAGGAAATAGCAGTTGTCGTAGTCGTAACGGACGGGGAGCCTCGTGATGATTTCAGGCGGCAGTTCACGCGGGTCCTTGCCCCACTGTTTTATGGTGTAGCCGCGGATAAGAGCTTCGTAAAGCGGCCGCCCCGCCACGGAGACCGCCATTTCCTCCAGGTTTTGGGGTTCCTCGACACGGTCTCTTTCAATCTCACCCTTCAGAAAGTCTCTCGCCTCGGCGGGCGTGAGACTCAGGTCATAGAAGGCATTGATCGTCGCGAGATTGATCGGCAGCTGGTAGACCCTTCCACGGTGAGTGGTCAGGACCTGGTGACGGTAGCCGTTGAATTCGGTGAATCGGGATATGTAGTCCCAGGCCTCCCTTGAGGACGTATGGAAGACGTGGGTTCCAAAGGTATGAAATTCTATCCCGCTCTCCGGATCCACCTGCGAGTGGCAGCAGCCACCGATATGGTTGCGCTTGTCGATCACCAGTACGTGCGCGCCGGCGTCGTTGGCGAGGCGTTCTGCGATGACGCTGCCGAAGAGCCCCGCTCCCACGATCAGGTAGTCGTATTTCATCGCCCGCCCCGCGCAACAAGTTGCCTGCATGAGATCGTCTGCACGAGAGACCGCGCCACTGCTTTCCAGAGTCCCCACCTGGCAATCGACACAGTGCCGGTTCTGCGTCCCTCGCACGGGATCGGGATTTCAAGGAAGCGCAACCCGGAGCGCGCAATCGCTCCGGAAACTATGACATTAGGCGCAAAGGTATCGGGAGGTAGAGAGGCGATGAGCTGTTTTAGCGCGGCGGCGCGGATGAGACGATAGGGGACGTTCACGTCGTGGATGCCGCCACTGTAGAGCACCCGAACCGCGAGGCGCGCAGCCTGACTGATGGCCCTGCGTGCAATGCTCCGGGACCGGTGCTGCCGCACTCCGAAGATCGCGTCGTACCCGTCACGGTTCTTCCAGAAACTCTGGAAGTGGATTGGACTGATTTCGTCGTCGCTGTCGGTCTGAAAAACCCATTCCGACAGCTGAACGGCCCGGCGGTACCCCAGAAGTATGGTGGGACCGTGTCCGGCGTTTTCCTTGTGAATGATTTCTATGTTTTCGTCAGTCCGGAACGACTCGAGCCGGGCTGCGGTGTCGTCCCGGGATCCGTCGTTGAGCACGATCAGGCGATATCGGATATGAAGCGAGGCCAGCATGTCGCTCCATGAGGAAATGACCCTTGCGATGCACTCACTCTCGTTGTAAACGGGCATTACGAGGATCAGATCGAAGGGCATGCGGTTGGCAGGCGGCAAGGGATAATCGACCGGGAGTATTGGAGTCTGCTAATTCACGTGGGGCGCTTTTGCCGGTATTACCGGTATGGCCGTCAGCAGCCCCTGTTCCAGCACCAGCGCCACAACAGAGACCCGTTTCCCGGTATCGGCGAGCAGCACCATCGAACCCTTAAACTTAAGGCGCTGAGAGTCCTGATGCAGAAAGCGTGCGATCTGTTTCCCCGGACCGAGCGGATTCAGGGAGGGCAGGATGAGCGTCTCCACTGTCGAGCCGCTCTCGTCCAGGACGACGATCTTAATGTTGATGTCCGTAGCCGATGGATTCGCAATCGCGTAACCCGTGTACCGGTTCCGGATATCGTCATTGTTCACGGGGATCGTTGCTACTTCGACGGCATCTGCGGCGAGAACACCGGCAATGGTCTTCAACTCACCTGCTTCCACAAACTGAAATGTCGCAGCACCCCCGAGCCTTCCCCCGGTGCTTTCAACGCGCGCCCAACCGGTTCGCGTGCCGGTCAGTGCACCGGGTGGTTCCGCGGCGATAAACCTGGTGCCGCCTCTGGGGATAAGAATGTTCATCGAGTCTGCGGGAGCACCCGGCGGAATGTCCCCGGGATCGGCCGGAGGCGAACTGAGCGCCACCTTCATCGGGTTCCCTTCCGTGTCTGTCAGGACCAACCGGCCGTTGAGATCGGTATCCCCGGTATTCAGCAACGCGAAGATGGTCGTATATCCCCCGCCCACGGCCACCTGCGCGAAGAGTGCCGTCACGCTATCAAGGTTGTTGGAAAGCGGGGAGTCTTGCAGGCTTCTGGTCAGAGGAGCGGCGGCTGATGTCTCTTCCTCCAGCGGGAGAGCGAGAATTCCCGGGATCTGCAGGGACAACAGGGCGGCGGTCACCGTCAGGCAAATTGCGGGGCTCCGGAACAGCAAGCGGTTTTCCCCCATCCATCCACTCCGGGCATACCTGCCCTTGAGACTGCACCCGTGCAAGAGACCGGGCGTACTCAGCTGTGACGATGATAATGAAA
>JAFNAH010000333.1 GCA_017860075.1 Acidobacteriota bacterium
GCAGGAGGTGGCCGGTTTTCTGCGGTTGCGGCTGCGCGACAAGCGCCAGTCCAGGTCCAGGTCCACGTCCAGGTCTAAGTCTAAGTCCAGGTTGGAGTGTGCGAAGGAGCAATGGGCTTAAGTTAGCGCTTATGGGGTTTCGCCCGTGCCGGTATGGGTCGGGCCTTTGGTTCTGAAGACCGTATCCAAGTCAGCACACAGAGCGCTGAAAGCGCGTTCTCATAACAGCCTGGGGCGAAGCCCCAGGTTTGCGCACAGGCCAGGGAATAAAGGGCTGAAGGCCCGGTTCATAGAGTCTCGACACAGCCTCGATGGCGCAGGCCCGCATCGCCGTGACGCGGATGCGGGAGCGGCGGTTAGTGTAACTGTGCCGTTCAGCTCTGGAGGGATTCCACGGCGCCCATGCGCCGGAATTTCTGGTAGCGGGCCTCGCGCAATTCTTCACCCGACATCGAGATCAATCGCTCGAGGGCGGGCTCGAGAGAGGCGTCAAGCAGCTGCGCCGCGCCGTCGTGGTTCAGGTGAGCGCCTCCCGGAGGCTCATCGACGATTTCGTCGATTACGCCGAGCCCGAGCAGATCGCGCGCGGTGATCCTCAGTGCGTTGGCCATCGCTTCGACGTGTTCCTGGTCCTTCCACAGAATTGCAGAACATCCTTCCGGCGAGATCACGCTGTAGATCGCGTTTTCGAGCATGAGGACGTGGTTGCCGACCGCGATACCGAGGGCACCGCCGCTTCCGCCTTCGCCGATGACGGTCACGACCACCGGCACGGTGAGCTTCGCCATTTCCCGCAGGTTGTAGGCTATGGCCTCGGCCTGGCCGCGCTCCTCGGCGCCGATGCTGGGGTATGCGCCGGGAGTGTCCACCAGCGTGAGAATCGGCCGCCTGAACTTCTCCGCCAGCCGCATCGCCCGGAGCGCCTTGCGGTAACCCTCGGGTTGGGCGCAGCCGAAGTTGCGGTACTGCCGCTGCTTCAGGTCGCGTCCCTTCTGCTGGCCGATGACCATCACCTTGTGCCCGTGGTAATCAGCCATGCCTGCGACGATTGCCGGGTCGTCGGAAAACCGCCGGTCGCCGTGAATCTCCGAGAAGTTCTTGAAGAGCCGCTCTATGTAGTCGAGAGAATAGGGCCGTTGCTCGTGACGAGCCAGCAACGTGCGCTGCCATGCCGAGCCGACCTGCTGGTTCTCGTCCCGGAGCCGCTGGATTTCGACGCGCAACCGGTCGAGTTCTGACTGCGGGGTCTCCTGGTCAGGCAAGTTTGTCTTCCTCGCGGACGCCTAGTTCAATAATTGAACTGATCCTGTTCCGCACAGGGTCTCGATCTGGCGGATCAGCTCGGGACTCGACTTCACCTTCACAAAGTCGGCGGACTGGATGGTAACACGAAAATCGTGAGGCTGGTACAGTTCCACGTTGACTCCGGTCTCGCCGCGGTTTTTTGCGAAGAGCCGGTACAGCTGAACGGCAGTATCGGGCGCGACGTTGCCCACGGCGAGCCGCACCTGAAGCACCCGCGCGTTCCGCTCGGCAAACCCCTGCAACGGCTGAATATCGGACGCGATGATCTTGAACGAATTCTCCTCCTCGGCTTCGAAACGGCCGGAAACCAATATGGGAGTGTCTGCGGCGAGGTACGACTCGAAGCGCGCGTAGTCCTTCGGAAATACCACAGTCTCGACCGCGCCTGTCAGGTCCTCCAGCACGAACACCGCCATGAGGTCGCCCTTCTTGGTGCGCCGGGTCCGGAAATCGGTGACGATCCCGGGCAGCTTGCATTCGACGCTGCGCCCCTCGCCGGTGAGCTCGGCGAGGCTCTTCTTTGTATGGCGCGAGAGTTCCTGGACGTAGCGGTCCAGCGGGTGGCCCGAGACGTAGTATCCCAACGTCTCCTTTTCGTAGGCCAACAGCTGATCGTGGTGCCATTCGTCCACGGGCGGGGGGGCGGGATCCCGCATTGCCGCTTCGCCCGTGGGCAGATCGATGAAGAGCCCTTTCTGCCCGCTCTGGCGATCGCGCTGGAACTTCTGGCCGTGCTCTATGGCGTTGTCGGCGATTGACATCAATTGCGCGCGCTTCCAGCCGAAGGAGTCGAAAGCGCCGCTCTTGATCAGGCTCTCGATAACACGCTTGTTGACCGCCCGCGAGTCCACCTCCTCGCAGAACTGGTGGAGATTCCGGAATCGCCCCTTCTCCTGGCGGAACTGTAACATGGAGCGGATCGCGCCGCCGCCGACGTTGCGGATCGCAAGCAGTCCGAACCGGATGCTGCCCCCGACGGAACGGAAATTCAGGTCGCTCTCATTAATATCCGGCGGCAGGACGGGGATACCCATGTCCTTGCATTCGGCGATGTACATGACGATCTTGTCGGTCTTGCCGATTTCACTCGACAGGAGGGCAGCCATGAACTGTACCGGGTAATGGACTTTCAAGTAAGCGGTCTGGTAGGCGAGCAGCGCGTAGGCAGTGCTGTGCGACTTGTTGAACCCGTACTGCGCGAACTGCTCCATGAGCTCGAAGACCTGCGTCGCGGTCTTTTCGGGAATCTTGTTCTGCTTCGCGCCTGCGATGAACTTATCCCGCATGGACGTCATGGCGCTTGCGATCTTCTTGCCCATCGCCTTGCGCAGGATGTCCGCCTCCCCCAATGAAAAACCCGCCATCCGGCTGGCGATCTGCATCACCTGTTCCTGGTAAACGATGACGCCGTATGTCTCCTTCAGGATCTCCTCCAGGACCGGGTGGGGGTAGCGCACCTCGACCAGCCCGTGCTTGCGCCTGATGAAGTCCGGGATCATGTTCATCGGTCCGGGCCTGTACAGGGCGTTGAGGGCGATCAGGTCCTCGAACCGCTCGGGCTTCAGGCGCCTCAGTTCTGCCTTCATGCCGCCACTCTCAAACTGGAAGATCCCGTTCGTACGACCGTCGGCGAACAGCTGGTACACCTGGGGATCGTTCAAAGGGATATCGGAGAGGTCGAGGTTGACCTGTTTTTCCTCACGGACCCGCGTCTCGGCGTCATTGAGAACCGTCAGGGTGGCCAGCGCGAGGAAGTCCATCTTCAGCAGGCCGACCGACTCGAGATCGGTCATGCTGTACTGGGTTGTAATTTCGTCCTTGGCCGTCTTGTAGAGGGGAATGAGCTCGATCAGCGGCTTGGGGGCGATCACGACGCCTGCGGCGTGCGTGGATGAATGCCGCGATACGCCTTCGAGCCTGCGCGCGATCTCGATCAGTTTGGCTACCTGCTCGTTCTTCTTCACCTCTTCCCGCAGGCGCGGTTCCTGTTCGAGCGCCTTGTCGATGGTCGCATTCAGCTCGTTGGGGATCAGCTTGGCGATCCGGTCCACCTCTGCGTAAGGGATGTCGAGAACGCGACCGACGTCGCGAATCACGCCTTTGGCGGCCATCGTGCCGAAGGTGATGATCTGGCAGACGTTGTCCCTGCCGTACTTGTTCGCCACGTACTCGATCACCTCGGCACGGCGGTTCATGCAGAAATCCATGTCAATATCGGGCGGGGCGATGCGTTCCGGGTTCAGGAAGCGCTCGAAAAAGAGGCTGTACTGAAGAGGGTCGATGTCCGTGATGCGCAGGCAGTATGCCACCAGGCTGCCGACCACGGATCCTCGTCCCGGCCCGACCGGGATGGATCGGTCGCGCGCTGCCTTGATCAGGTCCCAGACGATGAGGAAATAGCTCGAGAATTTCGTCCGCCGGATCATCTCGATTTCGGCACTGAGCCTCTGCTCGTATGCATCGAGGGAGTTCTTGAGGAGGCCGTCCGACGAAAGGGTCTCGAGGTGCTTCCTGCGCTCGGCGAATCCGTTCCGTACCACCTTTTCAAAATAGCTGTCGGAGGTTTCCCCCTCCGGCACTTCAAACGGCGGCAGAGCGTCCGACGTCTCGATCTTCAGGTTGCAGCGCTCGGCGATCTCGAGGCTGTTGCGCAGCGCCTCCGGGGTGTGGCTCCACAGCTTCTCCATCTCCTCAGCGGATTTGAAGTAGAACTGATCGGTAGCATACCTGATGCGATCGGTGTCGTGGACCGTCTTCCCGGTGCCGATGCAGAGCAGAACGTCGTGGGCTTCGCAATCATCCCGGCCGATATAGTGCGAGTCGTTCGTGCAGACGACCGGGATGCCGCTGCGCGCGGACAGCTCAAGCAGAAGGGAATTGACGCGGGCCTGTGCCGGCAGGCCATGGTCCTGCAGTTCCAGGTAGAAGTTG
>JAFNAH010000334.1 GCA_017860075.1 Acidobacteriota bacterium
GCAGTACCGCCAATTCACATCATTGTCAAGAACGGGCGCGTCACCCTGATCGGTGTGGTCGCCAGCCCGATGGACAAGACCCTTGCGGGAATGGCTGCGAACAGCGTCCCCAATGTTTTCAGCGTCCAGAATGACCTTCAGGTCGAGAGTCGCCGGGGCTAGGCGATGGCCCGACCCGAGGCTGCAGATTCGGGCGACTGTGAGTCCCACAGTCCGACCCTCATGAGGGTCCCGGCATCACGTGCAGAGGGACCCTCATGTCAGGTCCTGACCAGCCGGTTGACGATCCCTGACAGAAAGGCTCCAGGAAGGCGTCCTGCCGGCATCCCTTGTTCGCCCGGATTCCCCGCACTTGCGGATGCGGGCCTGCGCCAAACCACGCGACCCTAAACGCCAGAATCAGCGCTCGGCAGAGTGGAGATCTGCGCCGTGAGGTTATGCAGGCTCAGTCCGGCGCGGCCGAAAGCGAAGATGCCGATCGCCCAAAGCGGAATCGTGAGGATCACGAAGACCACGACCGAGAAGCCGGTCGCCGTGGTCTTGTCGACTCCGAATTGTGTCAGCCCGAGCACTGTAAAGAACTGGTAGGTCCCGATATTGGACGGTGCTCCCGGGAGCGCCGTCCCCAGGTGTACGATCAGCAGCACGGCCGCTCCATACCAGAATGAAAGGCGAAGACCGTATCCCCACATAACCAGCCAGAACGCGAGGACCTGGAAGAACAGAAGCAGGAAGGAGATGCCAAAGCTGGCTGAGAGAAGGTTGGAACGCCCGATGGAATGCAGGCCCCGGGCCAGGCCGGACAGCAGGCTTGAGACTCGCCCCGCCAGCCCGGGGCGCGGGGCGGCTTCCGGCGCCACCTGCTGTCTTCGAAGCACCAGGAACGCGAACAGCGCCGTGGCGGCGAAGACGATGATTGCCAGCACCTCCTCGGCATTCACGAGGTAACGCGGCAGCGGCACGAAGAGGATCGTGATGCCGATCGCGAGTGCCAGCCAGATAGCATCGAAGAAGCGCTCCACGAGGACGGAGGGAACCACGCCGGCGAACTCCGCTGAGATCCACCTCGATGCGAGGTAGATTCGCAGCACTTCGCCCACGCGCATCGGGATGATCTCGTTGACGAACAGGCCGGCGTAGACAGCCTGAGTCGCTCGCAGCACCGAAAGATTCCCCTTCGCCCGGAGTAGCAGGCTCCAGCGCCAGCCCTGGCAGGCGTAGCTAAGGATGTCGCCGACGATTGCGAGACCGATCAGCCACCAGGCAGTCGTGCCGAGATTACGGAAAAGGTCCCGGTACTCGACGTCGTGAAAGACCCAGGCGAGGCAAACGGCAGCGAGCAGGTAGCCTGCCAGAACCTTGCCCCTATGGGGCATCGGCTTGCGCGCCGGCCGGTTTCCCGTCTCTCTCATCCCGCCATCCCCACCCTAGCCGCGAATCTCCGAAACCTCCGCAATTGCGCGCGCCACCATGGGAAGACTGAGCACATTCCTGTAGACAAGGTAGCGCGGTTCCCACTGGGTAGCGAATTTCGCCTTGTAGAGCTTCAGACCCTGGTAGCTGAAAAGGAAGTTGAGACGCTGCATGAAATTGTGCACGGCCTGCTCTTCCAGGGATGCCTCCTCCCTTTCTTCGAAACCCGCCAGGGGAGCCATCCCCATGTTGAAAAATGCAAAGCCCTCCTCCTTCTTCAGCAGGAACAGCTTGGTAAAAAGGTAATCCATAATGTTGTTCGGGGCGTCCGGCCTGTGCCGCATCAAATCTATCGTAGCCTCGCCCTTCCGGAACGACGGGATTTCGTTGGCAAAAGCGAGCATTCGTCCGCTCCCGTCGGCCACGGCATAGACCGGCGTGTGCCGGACATATTCGTGATCGAATGAGCCCAGCGTGAATGTCCGCTCGCGACGACCGGGGATTTGCAGCCACCCGTCGGAGACTTCCTTGACCTGAGCCATGATCTCCGGGGATACGGGCGGCGAGTAGCGCAGCAGTCGAAAACCCTCCTTCTCCAGTTGGTTGATGTTGTGACGCAGCTTTTTGAACTTCCTGCCCTCGAGCGAGAATTCCTTCAACACCACGATCGCATCGTCGCCGATCTTCAGCTTGCGGAATCCGAGTTTTCGGTAGATCGGGAGGAAATCGGGCAACGTCTGGTGGAAGGCCACACGCCAGTCGTTCTCCCGGCAGAAGTCCACGAACAACCGGATGACCGCCTCGATTTCTTCTTCCGGCCCGACCGGATCGCCAAGCGCCATGGCATAGCCTGCGCCGACCTTGTAGGCGATATAGCACTGCTGCGTTGAGGAAAGGAAAAAGGTCTTGTCGGGCCAGTACTTGAAGTAATCAAGCGCGGACCGGCCGTGACTCAGTGTCAGGCTCTCGGCCAGCTTGCGTTCGTGGGGAAGTGTACGGTAACGATATACAACCGGTCGGAACACCGCGAAGAGTGAATAGGCGATCGCAGTCCCCGTCATGAGGTACATGGAGTCCACAAACCAGCGCGCGTATCCCGTGCGCGGCACCACCTCGGGATCCCCAATCAGCGAGAGAAAGAGGAGAGTCCGGTGGATCGAATCGCCGATCGTGAAGTTGATTCCGAACTCCCGCTTGTCCAGGAGCCAGAAGCCGGCCACACCATAGAGCAGTGCAGCCAGGAAGGCGATGACGAGGCGGTTCAGACCCGCGTGCAGGTCAGGAATGCTGCTCTTGACTACAAACCGCCTGCGTGTCATCAGCAGCAGAATGAGCAGGACTCCGGAGACAATTGCCTCCTCGTAATCGAGCCCCTTCGTCAGGTGGAAGGCGATCGAGAGGATCGCCAGCAGGGAAACCAGGTGGAACGCCCTCTTCTTCCCCTTGCAGATGTTTATCGAAGAGATGATGAGCGCGAATCCGATCAGCAGTGTCGAGAAACGAGACAGATGGATGAATTCGAGCGGGAAGAGGCCGCGCACGATCCTGGCGCGATCTGGGAGGGCGGGGCCGATGACCGAGAAGACGTTGACCAGCCCGCTTCCCAGTACGACAAGCGCGACCAGGCGGGTACCCAGAAAACGCCCCACGGTTATGTTTGACCACATCGCCGTCGCGCCCCCGGTTTCGTGGCTTTCGGCAAAGCCTGGAGTTGTCCCTCAGCGATTCCGCGATCGCGACCTAGGATACGAATGAAATGCAACACCCGCAACACATTAAGCGCCTCGACTTCCTGCTTTCCACGACGATTCGATCTCCTCGAGGGTGCGGCCCTTGGTTTCCGGCACGGCAAAGAGCACGAAGGTGAAAGTGAGGAGGCTCACCACGCCGTACATGCAGAAGGTTACGACCGGCCCGATCGCTTTGCTGTCGTTGAGCATCGGGAAGGTCTGGGCTACTACGTAGCAGGAGGCCCAGATGGTGAACGTGGCGATAGACATCGCTCGTCCGCGAACCTTGTTCGGGAAGATCTCCGAGCACATGATCCAGGGGATCGGCCCCATCGCCATGGCAAATGCCCCCGTGAAGGCCATGATGCAGA
>JAFNAH010000335.1 GCA_017860075.1 Acidobacteriota bacterium
CGCGCCAGGACACGGAGTGCCTCGTCGGCCTTCTGCTCCAGTACCCGCTCGTCCTCCCCGAAGATCTTGATCGCGACGTCCGCCTTGACCCCCGAGACGACCTCGTCAAGGCGCATCGCCATCGGCTGCGTGAAGTTGTAGCTCACCCCCGGGAACTTGCCCAACGCCTCGGACATCGCCTGGATCAGATCCTCCTTGCTGCGGCCTGCCGTCCATTTCTCGCGCGGCTGCAACCGGACGTAGACGTCCCCCTGGTAGATGCCCATCGCCTCGGTGGCGAGATCCGGACGCCCCAGCTTCGTCACAACACTCTCGACCTCGGGAAAACCCTTGAGGATCTTCTCAACTTCGGTGCTCAGGGCAACCGATTCAGGCAGCGAGATGCTGGGAAGCTTGCGCGTTTCAATGAGGATCGAGCCCTCGTCGAGCCGGGGCATGAACTCCGTTCCGATGAACAGGAGCGACCCAAGCGCAGCGGACACAAACACGAGCGCGACCCCGACGGTCTTCAGGCGATTGGCCAGGACCCAGTAGACGAGCGCCGTGTACCAGTCACGGAGTTTGCCGAAATACTTCTCCCGATGCTCGGGCAGCGGCCGCCGGAAGACCATGGCGGCAGCGGCAGGAACCACCGTGAGGGCAAGCACCAGGGACCCGAGCAGGGCCGAGCAGACTGTGATCGCCATGGGGCGGAACATGCGTCCCTCGAGCCCCTGCAGCGTGAAAATCGGCAGGTACACCGCGATGATGATGGCGATCCCTGAAACGATCGGCCGGGCAACCTCGTGGGAGGCCGCGCGGATTTCTTCGAACGGTGTGAGCATTCCCTCGCGACGGTGCAGGCGCCTGACAAAGTTCTCCATCATCACGACCGCGCCGTCGACGATCAGCCCGAAGTCCACCGCACCCAGGCTCATCAGGTTCGCGGAGATGCCGAAGGCCTGCATGCCGATGAAACTCACCAGCATGGAAATCGGAATTACCGCCGCGACGATGAGCGCGCCGCGGATATTGCCGAGAAACAAAAACAAAATGACCATGACCAGGACACCGCCCTCGATGAGGTTGTTGCGCACCGTGCGGATTGTCCGGTCTATCACTTCGGACTGGTCGTAGAAAGGATTCAGCGTCACGCCTCTTGGGAGGGACTTCGCGATTCTCGCCAGCTGCGCCTTCGCGACCTGGATCACATTCTTGCCGTTTTCGCCTTTGAGCATGATGATCATGCCCGAGACCGACTCGCCCTTCCCGTCGCGGGTGACTGCGCCCTGGCGAGGCATCGCCCCGATTGTGACCTCGGCCACGTCCCGCAGGAAGACCGGCGTTCCCGCCTGGCTGGTGAGGACGATCTGTCCCAACTCATCGGCGCCTCGCGCCCTGCCGAGCCCCCGCACGGTGTACTGCTCGGAGCCGTGCTCTATGAATCCTCCGCCGAAGTTCTCGTTGTTGTCCCTTACCCGTTCGAAAACGTCGCGCATCGTGAGCCCGTAGCTGCGCAGGCGGGAGGCGTCCACGAAAACCTGGTACTGGCGCGTTTCCCCGCCCCAGGTGTTGATCTCGCTGACTCCCGGGACCGCCCGCAACTGGTACTTGATCTGCCAGTCCTGCAGCGTCTTGAGATCCATGCTGGAACGGCCTTCAGAGTCAAGCGTGTACTGGTAGATCTCGCCGAAGGCGGTGGCCACCGGCCCGAGAGCCGGTTCCAGGCCGTTCGGGATCCGGCCGCGCGCCTCGAGCAGCCGCTCGTTCACGAGTTGGCGTGCGAAATAAACGTCAACCGAGTCTTCGAAAACGATCGTTACGATCGAAAGCCCGAGCTTGGAGATCGAGCGGACCTGCTCTTTGCGAGGCAACCCCATCATCGCAGCCTCGATGGGGAAGGTCACCAGTTGTTCTACTTCGGCCGGCGCCATCCCCGGGGCTTCCGTGATAACGACAGCCTGGTTGTTCGTGAGGTCGGGAAAAGCGTCGACCGGAATCCTGGCGAGGGCCCACAAGCCCAGGGCAACCAGGAGCGACAATCCCACCAGGACGAACAGTCGGTGCTCGAGATGAAAATCGATCAGTTTATTCAGGAACATGGCTATTCTGCCGCTGTATTCGCTTTGAGGAGCTCAGACTTCAGGAGAAAACTTCCGGCTGACACCACGACCTCTCCCGGGCTCAGCCCTTCCAGCACCTCGGATTGGGAGCCTGCCTGCCTCCCGACCCTGATCTTGCGTGCGCGGAAGCGCGTGTCGCTTTCGCGAATGAAGACTGTGCTCTGCCCCTCGACATCCTGGACAGCGACGGTTGGAACGAGGAGCGCATTGGTTACTTCGCCCACGCCGAACCCTATCGTCGCGTACATCTCGGGCTTGAGCTTGCCCTCACGGTTCTGCGTTTCGCACCGGACCTCCACCGTCCGGGTGGCCGGGTTCAGCGTGTCGCCTATGTAGGTGATCCGCCCCGGGAAGACCTGTTCTCCATACGCCTGGACCGTGATGCCCACGGACCGCCCCACTTTGAGCGCCGGGAGATACTTCTCGGGGACCTCGGCGTTCACCCACAGGACAGTCAGGTCGCTGATCACCATGAGGTCGCTCGAGGGTGTCACTACGGTTCCCGGGCTCACAAGGCGTTTCAGGACTGTGCCGTCGAGAGGCGCGAGGACCGGCACCAGTTCGTCCGCCTCGTATTCGCCCGCTTCGGCCGGCTTTTCCGAGACGGTCGCCTGGGTGTATTCATCTTCAGCGCCCTCGGTCGACAGGCCGAGGTGCCGGATCTGCTCCGCCACGCGGTTGACCTCGACTCGAGCCACGGTAACGGCCGAATCGGCGCTCTGGACATCGGCCTGGGCCTTCTGCACCTGTTCGAGCGAAGCCGCCTTCAGCTCATAGAGGCGAGACGCCCGTTTGGCCGCGTTGCGCGCGAACTCCAGGTCCGCCTTGCGCTGCTGGAGTTCGGCGCGAGCCTTCGCATATTCCGCTCGGGAATCATGGACCTGGTGGCTCACAAGGCGCGCCAGCTGCTGCCCCTTCTTGACCTGGTCCCCTACGTTCGCAAAGACGTCCGCAACGCGGCCATCGACGATCGAACCCACACGAGAGGTCATGTTCTCGTTCACTCCGATCCTTCCGGTCACCCGGATGAGCTCGGGCATGGACGAGACCTTCGCCGCTTCCCACTGCACTTTGCCTCCCTGCAGGGCCTCGGGGGCAAGATCGACGATGCCCTGGTCCGCCTTCTGCGCGGGCGGTGCGGAAGCCGGCGCCGGCGCCTGAGACGTGCACCCCGAGAGGAAAAGCAGACTGGGCAGAAGGCACGCCAGCAATCTTCCCTTATCTCTGATAACTGAGGGCTGATTGCGGAAAGCTGCTCCTCGCCAGGAACTCCCTTCTCGTCCCTCAGCGCCTCTCTCACAGGTCACCGTGAGGCGGGTCTCCCCCTCACGTCGCCGTAAGGCGCGTCTCCCTTGCCACGCCGTGCGACGCGTCTCCGACGCGTCGCGGCGGGTCGGAGACCCGCCGC
>JAFNAH010000336.1 GCA_017860075.1 Acidobacteriota bacterium
TGTCGGGACTGAACAGCCATCTTCAGATCCTTAAAGAGCTGGTGAGGGGCGGGGCAACACTCGCGCAGATCCGCGATAAGGAAACCCCCATCGATGAGCTGCTCGCCGATCTGCGGCGGTGTGTCGAGTTCGCCGGCGAACGCGGCGTAGAGCTGATCGTCAACGATCGGTGCGACCTCGCGCTCTGCTGCGGCGCGCATGGGGTCCACCTCGGCCAGGAAGACTTGCCCGCCGAGGCGGCCCGGGCATTGGTGGGACGCAGACGGATCATCGGACTCTCCACGCACAACCTGCGGCAGGTGCATGCCTCGGCGCGGCTCCCGATCGACTACATCGGCTTCGGTCCCGTCTATCCGACCTCCACGAAAGACGCCGTTTCCCCGGTTGTCGGCGTGCGCCGGTTGAGGGCCGCCTGTGGCGCGGCAGTGTGGCCGGTTGTGGCAATCGGAGGTATCGACGAGGGCAGGATTCGCGAGGTACTGGAAGCGGGGGCAACGAGTGCCGCGGTTATTTCCTCGGCGATGGCAGGCGGGAGGGTCGCCCGGAATATGGAGGCGCTCCTGAACGAAGCCAGGGCGAGATGAATGACCTTGAGCAGCTCGGATACACCTCGAGCACGGCGTCTCCACCGACCCGGATGATCCGTACGATCTTGAACCGAGGCGCGGTTTCGAGATCGGGGAATCCGCTGCCGCCGACCACGGGAACCGCCTTTCTGCCGCCGAGCAGCGACGGCGCGAGGATGAAGTAGAACTTGTCTACGGCCCCCAGCGAGAGAAAGGACCAGTGGATCGAGCTTCCCCCCTCCACCAGGAGGCCGAGAATACCTCGACGGCCGAGGTCCTCGAGCACATGGTTCAGCGACAGCCTCCCCTTCGATCGCGGAACCACGACTGCCTCGGCTCCGCGCCGCTCAAAGCGGCGTCGGCGCTCCGCTGCGGCATCCGCAGCGCAATAGATGAGGACGGGGCTTGAAGAGTCAGCAAGGAGCCGCGCGTCCTGCGGCGTCCTCAACCGGCTGTCCAGGATAACGCGGGTCAGTCCGCGGCCTCTTGGCGGCGTGCCCCTGTAAGTCAACTCGGGGTCATCTTCCAACACGGTGCCGACTCCCACCAGCAAGGCGTCCATCTCGCGGCGCAGTGCCTGCGTGAATTGTGCCGCCTCGGGCGAGGTGATATGCAGTTGCCCTTTACCGCGCAAGCCGATGCGCCCGTCCAGGGTCATGCCGGCTTTGGCGACAACCAGCGGGCGCCCGGTTGTCGCATGACAGGCGAAGGGCTCTATGAGCCTCTCAGCCCGGCCACGAAGGATTCCAACATCCACCGGAATTCCTGCTGCGCGGATCCGATCGATTCCGCGGCCGTTCACCTGCGGGTTCGGATCGCGCGCGGCAACGACAACGCGTGCAACTCCCGATTGAACAAGCAGATCCGCGCACGGCGGGGTTCGTCCATGGTGGCAGCAGGGTTCGAGCGTGACGTAGGCGGTGGCGCCCCGCACACGGCCACCCGCTTCGCGAACGGCGCGGACCTCCGCGTGATCCATGAGCCTGTACTCGTGAAAACCACGCCCGACAATCGAGCCTTCCCGCACTATGACGCACCCGACCGTCGGGTTCGGTGAGGCCAGACCTACTCCACGCCCCGCAAGTTCCAGTGCCTCCAGCATGAATTTCCGGTCTTCAGCAAGCATGGGCGCTCCGGTTAATAACCGCGGAGACGCAAGGCGAGCAGAGTGTGACCCCTACCCGGCCTGCATCCAAATCGTCAGCTCTCTGCGCCCGGTGTCCCCGCGGTTGAAGCGGGAAGGCGGACACGGATCCGGCGCACCCTTTTTCGGTCAGCCTCCAGGATCCGGAAACGGACGTCCTCGATATCGAACTCTTCGCCCGGCGCCGGTACGCGCCCCAGAAACGCAACCACGAGGCCCGCAACGGTCGAGCAGTCATAACTCTCGAATTTCCTGCCCGCAAGATCGCGCAACCGGTCCAATTCCGCGCCGCCCCTGAAGATGTAGCTCGATGGCCCTTCCTCCGCGATCTCCGCCACAGCGGTCTGGTCTTCGTCCCGGATCTCGCCGACGATCTCCTCGAGCAGGTCTTCCATCGTGACGATCCCCGAGACACCGCCGAATTCGTCAATCACGATGGCGGCCTGGTCACCACGCTGCTGCATCTCCTTGAGGAGCGAAGAAACCGGCTTTGTCTCAGGTACAAAGAGCGCGGGATGCATCACTCCCGTGACGGGATCAGAGTCTCTGCCGGGCACGTAGGCGGCCAGGAGCTGGCGGATGTGGGCGATCCCGACGGTGTGGTCGAGGTCTCCCCGGTAGATAGGTATCCTCGAGTGCCTGTGCCGCACCATCGTGTCGCGCAGCTCGCCGATGGTCGACTTCTCGTCGCAAGCGACGATCTCGGTTCGCGGCGTCATCACCTCCCGGGTGAGCGTGCCCCCGAACTCCACCACCGACTGGATGAGCTTGCTGTCATCCTTCTTGATGATCCCTTCATCCTCACCGATATCGAGGTAAGCCTGAAACTCCTTTCCCGACGCCTGTTCGGCCGCCGGCTCGGATCCCACGGCTGCCGGTTCAGGCACCTGCTTGAACCAGCTGAGCACGCGGGACAACGGACCGGCAACGGAGCCCAGCACGGCGTGGAGCGGGCTGTAGAGACGGAGCAGTCGGACCGTGGTCCGTTCCGGGTCGTTCTGCGTCAAGAGCCGCGGCACGAGCTGCCGAAAAGTCAGGGACACGGCGATGACGATCGGGAGCGCGAGAACCACGCCCCAGCTCCCCCACCGCTCCAGGCAAAGGTGGGTCGTCGCAATCGCAATTGTGATCGTGGCGAACTGCGTTCCCACATGCAGAGGCATCAAGACCTGAATGGGATCCTCCAGGACCAGGTTCATCAGTGGCGTCGGAGGCTTGTCATCGCGCTCCACAACCATTCTCAAGGTGAGCTGGCTGGATTGCGTGAGAGCCGTCTCAACAAGCGACAGGAGGAACACGAACGCAATACAGAACCCGATGAGCACCAGTTCCAGGATTTCGACATTCATCGGCGCCCCGTCCCTTCCACTGTCGCGCGTGGACCCGATGCGAACCGGCGGCGAAGCAGGCGTCGTTGCACGGCGAAATGCTCGCCCTTATCGGTCGTGTGATCGTATCCGAGAAGATGAAGCATGCCATGCACCAGCAACCGACGCATCTCGCGGTCGTGCGTGCTGCCCCAGCGAAGCGCCTGGCGCAGAGCGGTTGCGGGAGAGATGACCACCTCACCCAGGAGGGGTGCTCCACTCCCGCCTTCGCCGCCGTACTCGAAGCTCAGCACGTCGGTAGCGTAATCCCTTCCGCGAAACCGCCGGTTCAGATCCCGCATCGTCCTTTCACCCACACGGCCGTTGGAAACCTCACACGACTCTGCACCAAGGGCGCCGAGGATTCCGGTGCAGAGTGACCGGATCGATTCTGTCCCGATCCTAAACCGTCTTTGCCGGTTGG
>JAFNAH010000021.1 GCA_017860075.1 Acidobacteriota bacterium
GGCGCGGGCTCACCCCGTTCTCGCTCGCATCACGGTACCGCGATCACCGCGCCAGTGTGCGACTGACCAGCAGGTCGAGATCTTCAAGCAGATTCTGCAGGTCCTCCTCGTGCTGCACCTCTTGCTCGAGGATTGTCGACGCGATGTTGTAGGTGACGGTGTCCTTGCCGTGCGTGAGGTTCACCAGTTTGTTGTAGAAATCGATGGCGCACCTTTCGCCCTTGATGTTCTGTTCGAGGATCACCCGGATGTAGTCGTCCTCCGGGGCGTCGTAGCCGCAGCCGGACCATTCGTACCAGAGCTTGGGTTGAGTGACCGGCTTGCCTCCCAGCTGGATGATTCGGTTCGCCACCAGGTCCGCATGGGTCAATTCTTCAGTGGCATGCTGGAGCAGCTCCGCGACGGCCGCGTCCTTCATCGGGCCGCGTACCAGCTTGGCTCCGAGCCAGTATTGATAGTAGGCGAACCATTCGTCGGCGAATGCACGGTTCAGAAGCTTGAGCGCTTCGTTCACATCCAATCCCAGTATCTCTCTGCCGCGCGTACCCATGAAGCCCCCTTTCCAGAATGATCGTCGGGTGAAGTCGTCCACCGAATGTTACCAGATGCTGCACCCTCGGTGACAACAGGGGGCCGGCGGGTTATGATATATGCGCTCCGGCGGGATGGAGCCTGTCCAGGTAAAAGGCTCCGGATGTTGCCATGTGCGCTGGTGACCGGCGAACCTGGAGGAGGCAGCGATGAAACGGTGGACGGTTCTACTAACGTTCTTCGGCCTCCTGGCCGGGATCGCTTACGGGCAGAAGGTCAACGTTACCTACGTCAAATCGGCCGATTTCAGCAAGTACAAGACCTACGCGTGGAAGCCCGGTCACACCCTCGGCAAGAGCCAGATTCTGCCGATGGAGCTGATCGACCAGACTGTGTTGAACACAATCAGACCCTTACTTGCCGCGAAGGGTCTCAAAGAAGCGGCGACCGACCCTGACGTCTATGTTACGTATTTCATCAGCCTGACGCAGAAGTCCGAAGTGGGCCCCATGAACTCGTTCGATACCTTCGGTCAGCTCGGATACCAGGCGTCGGACCCATTTGTCGCGCCATGGAACGATTCGATGGTCACGAGTTACCGGAAAGGAATTCTTCTCCTCGACGTCATCGATTCCCGCACTAACGCGCTCGTCTGGCGCGCTCACTGCAAGCGGGCGACCGACCAGCCCCGCGACCCCAAGGGCGTGCTGGAAAACGCTATAAAGAAAGCTTTGAGTGACTTCCCCCCTCAACCCGGGAAGTAGGAACGAACACGCATGAGCTCTCGACTAGAAAGGGAGTAATCCGATGAAACGAATCGCCGCGCTGTTGTTTGTCATGCTGGCACCCCTCGCCGTGGCTCTGGCTCAGGAGGAGCCGAAGAAGCCCGAGGCCGCTGCGCAGCCTGCCAAGGAATCTGCTTCTCTTCCCACTCTTGACCAGATCCTCGACAAGTTCGTTGAGAGCTCCGGCGGCAAGGCTGCGATGGAGAAGATCACCAGTCGCTATGTGAAAGGTTCCTTTGATATCCCCTCCATGGGAGCCAGCGGAACGGTAGAGATCTACGCCAAGGCTCCAAACAAGTCCTACACAGTCATAGACGTCCCGGGTTTTGGAACGATCCAGCAGGGCTGTGACGGGAATGTCGCATGGGAGGACAACCCGATGACGGGAGCACGGGATCTCAGCGGTGCCGAGCTGGCTGCCCGCAAACGGGACGTGGATTTCTACCGTGAGCTGCACATGAAGCAGCTGTATCCCCAGATGACGGTCAAGGGCAAAGAGAAATTGGGCGAGCGCGAGGCTTACGTGGTCGAGGCCACCCCGGCCGAAGGCAAGCCGGAGAAGATGTTCTTCGACGTCGAAAACGGCCTTCTCATCCGGGCAGACGCGGAGCGGGATTCGCCGCAGGGAGCGGCCCTTATCGAAACATATCTCGAGGACTATCGGGACGTGGACGGCGTCAAGACTCCGTTCACCATGCGCCAGGTCAACCCGATGTTCAGCATGACGATAAAGTTCAGCGAGGTGAAGAACAACGTCGATATCGACGACAGCAAGTTCTCCAAAGCAAAGCCGCCCGAACCGGCCGCGCCTCCAAAGCAACAGTAGCCGGGTGGCGCCTTAAGGCAGAGGCGCAGAGGCCGCATAGAAGCGATATGCGGGTCTCTGCGCCTCCGCGCTTCGTGTTTATGATCACTTCTCGCGCGGCTTCAATTGCTGGTTGCCCTGCAGGACCGGCTTCATCCAGAGGTCGAAAGCGTCCGGAGGCAGCGGCTGGAGCGAGTCCATCTGGTAACGGCTCCGCTCTGGATCGTACTTTTCAAAGAATCCTCTCGGGAACTCGTACACCTGGCCTGTGGCCGGGTCGAACAGCCTCTCCACCCCCCTGACCGTATCCCGGTATTTTTCGCTTGCCGCGTCCTGGGCCGGCGGACGTTTTTCCCAGCTCGAGTGGATCAGTTCGGACACTTCACGGAGCATTTCCCCCGGCTTGAGGATTCCCGTCCAGCGCGCAGCCGACTGCTGCACACACCATTTCACGTAGTTTTCGTTCACGCTGAAGCTGGCAAGGCATCGAATCAGCTCCGGCTCGAGGGCTGCAAATTCGCCCTTTGGCGCTGCGACGCCTGCAACAAGGTAACCGTAGGCGGTTCCGTATCCGGGTTGGCCGTTCATCGGCAGGCCAGGGGCGGCGGTTGCGTAGAACAGGCCTTCGGCCAGATCGGCGTCTTCCCTGAAAAGGGCACGCATCAGTTCGGTGCTGCCGTTCTGTACGGGACTGGGTGCGCTGGTGCTCGAGACTATGAAGAGATCCTGCAGGCGCGGCCACCTGGGCATGTACTCCAGGGCAGCGCGCGTCTGTGCGATGTACTGCCATTGGGAAAGAAGGTTCGCAGCCGTCAGTGGCGCTACCACCGGCATTTCGATGTGGGGTATCGGCAAACCCGTTCGTGACGTGAACTGCTGATCGATCTGTCTCTGCTCCGGGCTCATGTATACAGGCCCGACCTGCCCGAAGAAGAAGATCTGCCGCGCGGGTCGCGACGGATCGAACAGCCTGAACGCCAGTTCCGAACAACGACCGACCAGGACAACCTGCCAGCCTCTCGGCACGAGGATTGAGAGAAAATCCGTGGCGAACTGCTCGGGATTCAGGGCAGGCGCACTTGGCGGTATGACCGGCGGGGCGACAGTAGGAACAGGCGGGATGCCGAGTGGTGTCAGGCTCTGTTGGATTTTCTCCAGGCTCGCGCGGTCTGAGGCATCCCGGTCCCGGGGGATCACGGCGATCAGCAGGAGAGTCCTCAGCCCGTAAGGGATTGCCCACAACTGCAGGACCGACGGCTCTGCCCCCGCGCTCAGTCCGGTCGCCTGCGCGTATAGACCTCTGCGTCCTTCAACGGTGCGTTCGCCGGGACCGACTACTTCAAAATCCTGCCACTGCTTCTCGAACCGGCGGATCGTCTCCGCGACGATTTCTCGGGCCGACGCACCGCCTTCGATGGCCGTGATCGTGCAGTGTGCATCTCCTCTGGTAAGCCTCACGCCGCCCTCCACCAAACCTGCGGCCGTCCACTCAGAGGGCACGATCACGGTGAAGCGGTCCTGCGGGTCCCGGTAGAGGTTCCCTTTTCCGGTTTGAGTCAGAGCGGCCGTCCTGCCGGACATGAGAGTGGCCAGGATCACCAGCGGGAGGATGATGCCCGCCGCGGGTTTCAGCAGAAGACACAACGTTTGCAGGCGCCGCTCGTTCATGGCCGTCGTTGGCGGAAAAGACGGAAGAGGTTGCTGTAGTCGTCCGTCCACACCACAGGCTTCGGATCGTCATTCGACAACGGTACGGAAACTTCCTTCACATCCGGATTCTCCAGGAAGCGCCGGTTTCTGGTCAGGAGGACCCAATCGCAGGCGTCCGTGCCCTGCATCTCGTTGCTGGCGGAGTAGATTCCTACGATCGATTCTCCATCCTCGACCTGACCCCGGATCACGGGATTCAAATCGAAATACCGGTTGCTGATGTGCAGGGCGAGAATCCCGTCATCCTTAAGATGACATCGATAGGCCCGGAAACACTCGCGCGTGAGCAGGTGCATCGGGATGGCGTCGCCGGCGAACGCGTCGACCGCCAGCACATCGAACTTCGGACCGCTTCCGTTCCTGCATTCCCTTTCCATTTCGAGGCGGGCATCCCCCGGAATGACCTCGACCAGGGCGGCACTGTCCTTCCGGTAGGTGAAGTATCTGTCGGAAAGCTCAATCACAGCCGGGTTGATCTCGTAGAAACGGATGCGATCCGCACGCTCGCCGTATGCGGCGATCGTTCCCGTTCCGAGGCCGACGACCCCGACATCGAGGCTCCTCGATCCGGGCGGAGCGGCCGCGCGCGCCGGATGAAACCGGATCGCGACCCCGATTCCGCTCTGCGGACCAAAGTATGAGGTCGGCCAGTAGCGTTTCTCCGGGGAGAGGAACTGGAATCCATGCTCAATTCGGCCGTGCATAAGCGTACGCCGCGCTTTGTCCGGATTCCCGATCTCCTCCGCGCGGACGCGAAGTACACCGAAGAAGTTCCGGACTTGCGCCACGTTGTCGCGCCTTGCCTCTTCGACATTCAGGTAGAGGGCCGCCGCCAGGGAGACGAAACCCAGGTACATACCCATCCACGCCCACAACCTCCGGCCTCTGTAGAGCATCGAATCCGGATCCAGGAACACGACTATCATGATCAGGAGCGCCGTCAGAACGAGTCCCAGGTGATATTCCCAATAACCCTGAAAAAGTGAGGGAACGATCAGAGCCGCGGTCGCGCCTCCGAGAGCGCCGCCAGCGGCGATCGAAAGGTAGAATGCAGTGAGATAGCTCGGTGCGGGCTTCAGCCTGACCATCTCGCCATGGCAAACCATGCAGGAAACGAACAGCACGATGCTGTAAGACGCGATCTGCAGGCGAAGGTCGGCGAACACGCCCTGATGAAGCACGTAACAGATCCAGGCCGAACTCGCTGCGAGCAGGATGGAGTACCACCTGCGCGAGTACCACCGCGGACTCTGGAAGCAGAATACATAGGAAAGCAGGTAGAGCGACAGCGGGAGGATCCAGAGCAGCGGCACGACCGCCACATCGAGGCACATCTGGTTGGTCGTTGCCAGGAGCATGAGAGAACCGCAGGCCGAAAGGGCGACCCAGAGGATGCGTGCGGCAGCCCCGGGCGGAGACATCGATTCGGGCCGCTGCCCGTCCTTACTCGGGTTGCCGGGGGACTTCCGCAGCCGGAGGACGTGCGCCGCGCTGAGAACAGAGAGCACTGCGACGGCGGCGTAGCCCACCGACCAGAGGGTTGCCTGCCGATTCAGGCCGAGTGCAGGCTCGATCAGGATCGGGTAGCCGAGCACCGCCAGGAGCGAGCCCGCGTTGGACAAAGCGTAGAGACGGTAGGGCGAGCGTTGACTCCCGGTTTCCGCAAACCAGCGTTGAAGAAGAGGCGAGGTCGAGGCCAGCACCAGGTACGGGGTGCCTGCCGAGACGAGGAGAAGGCCGAGGATCTGCAAAACCGGATTCCTGCCTGGCTCGAATTTCCAGGCTTCCGAAGGCGTGATCGGGAGGAGCAACAGCGTCAGTCCAAGCAGAGCGATGTGGACTTGCGCCTGCCGGCGGATTGACAGCCTGCTCGCCGACATGTGAGCGTAGCCGTACCCCGCCAGGAGCAGAACCTGGAAGCAGAGCATGCAGGTCGTCCAGACCGCAGGGGTGCCTCCAAACCAGGGCAGGATGAATTTGCCGAGCAGCGGTTGTACGAGGAAGAGGAGCAATGAGCTGATAAACAGCGTTGAACCGTACAGAAGCATTTGGAAGTCCTGGGCGCCTGCGTCCGGGAAGCCGCTGTCAAGGATCCCGGCCGGAAGTCCGCCGCGGAAGAGTAATCGTACACCAGACGGTTGAGAAAATCCCGGCACTAACCGCCCCAAGCTGGGGTAGTATGTGGCCGTGAATTTTTACTTCCTACAGGGTGAGATATGGGCAGAAGACGAAAAGATCCAGGCAGCCGGCGCGCGATCAGCCGGCGCGGTTTCCTGACCACGGTGAGCACGGCGCCCATCGCCGGCGCGGCAATCGGCCGTGCACATGAGACTCCGGCCCCGGTTCCTGCGGCCGAGGCTCATGAACCGGTCAACGTCGTGCTGAGGATAAACGGGCGCTCCTTCAAGCTGCAGGTCGAGCCGCGTGACACGCTGTTGACGGCGTTGCGCGAAAAGCTCGGCATGACGGGCACCAAGCCCGGGTGCGAGCGGGGCGAATGCGGGGCCTGCACTGTGCTCATAGACGGCAACCCGCGCTACGCCTGTCTCACCCTCGCCCTGGAGGCGGCCGGCCACGAAATTACCACCGTTGAGGGCCTCATGAACGGGGAGCAGCTGGGACCGGTGCAGAAGGCGTTCGTGGAGGACGATGCGATGCAGTGCGGCTACTGCACGCCGGGACAGGTTATGGCCGCGGAGGGCCTGCTGCGCGCCAACCCGAACCCGTCTCTGGAGGAAATCCGCCTCGGCATGAGTGGGAACCTCTGCCGGTGCGGCGCCTATGATCACATCTTCAAGGCAGTGCAGCGCGCAGCCCAGGCGCGGCGGACGGGAGGCATGTCATGAGGACAGGAGAACCCTATTTCGCGCAAACGGGTGCGGGCGCTCCGGCGGGCCAGACGGGCGCCGATCTGCCGCCCTGGGGTGAGACACGGATCGTCGGCAAGCCGTTGCCGCGCGTGGACGGTTACGAGCGCGCCTCGGGCACTGCGGTCTACGTCCGCGATATGGCCCTGCCGGGCATGCTCCACGGTGCAATCGTTCGCTGCCCGCACGCAAATGCCCGGGTCAAGAATGTGGACGTCAGCAAGGCCGAGAAGATGCCGGGTGTGAGAGCGGTCATCACCGGTCAGACCCCGGCGGCGAAGATCCCGTGGTACTCGGGCGACAAAGGCCCTACGAGCTGGCTTTTTGATGCCCACTGCCGACACGAGGGAGAAGAGGTCGCGGCGGTGGCGGCAGACACGCCCGAGCAGGCACAGGACGCCGCACGGGCCGTCTCTGTAGAATACGAAGTTCTGCCCTTCGTGGTGGACCACGAAAAGGCCCTTGAAGCCGGGGCGCCCGCGGTCCAGGAAGGCGGCAATCGCTTTGGAGAGCCGTCCGTCTACCAGCGCGGGGACGTTGCCGCAGGATTTGCGGCGGCGGATGCGGTCATTGAAAATACCTACCACACCCCGACGGTGTTCCACACCGCCATGGAGGTGCACGGGTCGGTCGTGCAGTGGGACGGCGATCGCCTGACTGTCTGGGATACGACCCAGGGTGTATTCAACCGCCGCATCGAGCTCGCCCAGATATTCAAGATGCCCTTGAGCTCCATCCGTGTCGTCAGCCTCTACATGGGGGGCGGATTCGGCAGCAAGCTCGAAGTGGGGAAGTACACGGTCATTGCCGCGCTGTTCGCGCGCATGACGAATCGCCCCGTGAAGATCTTTCTCAGTCGCGAAGAGACCTTCCTCTGCGCCGGCAACCGGCCGGCAAACAGAATCTGGCTCAAGGCCGGGGTCAAGAAGGACGGGACCCTGACTGCCCTCGAGGCACGGTTCTCAGGCCCCGCCGGGGCTTACCCCTCCTGGGACGCCCTCTCCTCCTACCAGATCTCGGATCTCTATCTCTGCCCCAATGTTCGCACCGAGGAACAGAATGTGTTCATCAACGCCGGGAAGGCCCGGCCCATGCGCGCCCCCGGGTTCCCCGCGTGCTCGTGGGCGTTGGAGCAGACCATGGACCAGCTCGCAGCGAAGCTGGCGATGGATCCTGTGGAGCTGCGCCTCAAGAACATACCGACCGTCAGCCAGATCGAGAAGAACATCCCCTACACCACGACCGGCCTCCGGCAGTGCATCGCCGAGGGGGCGAAAACCTTCGGCTGGAGCGAGGCGCGCCGCGGGTCCCGCGGTGACGGCCACGTCAGGCGCGGAACGGGAATGGCCGCGGGCATGTGGGGCTGGGCCGGGGAGCCTTCGGCCATCGTCATCGTGAAACTGCTCGCCGACGGTTCGGTCAACCTGAACATGGGTGCGAGCGACATCGGGACCGGCACCAAGACGGTCATGGCGATGGTTGTGAGCGAGGAGCTTGGCGTCCCCCTGGAAAAGATCGCGATTGAACATGCGGATACCGCGACGACGCAGTACGCACCCGATTCGGGCGGCAGCCAGATAACGCTCGTGTGCGCCCCTGCGGTGCGTGCCGCAGCGGCCGCGGTGAAGGCGGAGTTGCTCTCGCTCGCCGCCGCCGAACTTTCACAACCCGCCGCGGCCCTGAGGCTGCGCGACGGTGCCGTGGAACAGACGGCAGACGGGAAGCGGGTGCCGATTGCCGACCTCAAATCGCTTGGAGAGCGTCAGCTCCTGATCGGTGTCGGCCGGCGCGCACCGCATCCTGCGGGCAAGACCGCGCTGCCATTTGTAGCCCAGTTTGCGGAGGTCGAGGTCAACACGCGAACCGGGGCCGTGAAGGTGCTGCGAATGGTGGCCGCCCACGACAGCGGCCGGGCGATGAGTCCGCTTACGTACAAGAACCAGGTGATCGGGGGATTCGCGCAGGGCCTCGGCCTCGCCATCAGCGAACAGCGGGTGATGGATCGGCAGACCGGCAAAGTCGTCAACGCCAACTGGCATGACTACAAGATCCCGACGGCGCTCGATGTGCCCACCAGCCATACCTGCCTCCCCATAGACCTGCACGACACCGAGTGCAACACAACCGGCGCCAAGGGACTCGGCGAACCTGCGACGATCCCTTCCGCAGCGGCGATCGCAAACGCCGTCTGCAACGCCATCGGTGTGCGATTTTTCGACGGGCCGATCACCCCGGCCCGGGTGCTTGAAACACTGGCCCGCAAGGGCGCATAGGAGTAAGCCATGATGCCAGATTTCTCTTATGTCCAGGCCGCGAACCTCGAGGAAGCGATCCGCCTGCTGTCGACCCCCGGCTCCCGCCTGCATGCCGGCGGAACCGATCTGCTGGGCTGCCTGCGAGATGGAGTCTTTTCTGCCGGCAAGGTGGTAAGCATCAGCGGCCTGACCGGCCTGCGCGGCATCAAGGCGGTGCCGGGCGGCGGCCTGCGCATTGGCGCGCTTGCAACGCTGACCGAGATCGCAGCGCACCCGGGGATTCAGAAGGATTACCCGGCGCTCGCACAGGCGGCCGCATCCGCGGCCAGCCCCCAGTTGCGCAACCAGGGGACTCTGGGTGGAAAC
>JAFNAH010000337.1 GCA_017860075.1 Acidobacteriota bacterium
TCAGCCGCCACCTGGTCGTCCCGATCATGTCGCAGCCGTATGATCCGCGCCTGAACTTCGTCAACCCGTTTGAATCGAGACCAAGGCGTTTCGGGAGGCAACGTGTGCCGACGGAGAGATGACAGGGGCGTGATCCTGATCGCGCTCCTGTGGATCCTCACTGCGCTCTCCGTGATCGCGCTCAGTTTTTCGCGCGAGGGCTTCGTGGAGGTGTCCGCGGCACGCAACGCGCGTGACCTTTCCGACGCGTACTACATCGCGCGGGCGGGGATCAACGCCGCTGTATTCCAGTTGCTGGAGAAGAGATTCACGCCCCGGGTGCAGCAGCTGGAACTCGACCAGCCTCCCGATCCACTCGATCTCGGCCGGGTGACGGGGACATTCGGCGACGGCAGCTACGAAGTGGAGATCCAGGACGAGTCGGGAAAGATCAATCTTAATTTCGTTTCTGAGGAGCAACTGCGCGCGCTGATGCAGGTGGTGGGGATCCAGCAACCGGATTCCGACATCATCGTGGACTCCATCATGGATTGGCGCGATGTCGACACCGCCCACCGGCCCAGCGGCGCGGAGGACGATTACTATCAGAATCTGCCGGTGCCGTACAAGGCGAAGAACAATCGGATGGAAACGGTGGAAGAACTCCTGCTGGTGAGGGGAGTGACCCCCGAATACTACTACGGGCACCCGGAGCGATCCCCGGACGGCTCCGTGATTTACAGGTACGGCCTTTCGCGCTGCTTCACGGTCTATTCGACCTCGAACCGGATCAGCGTGAACTACGCTCCGCTCTACGTCCTCATGTCCGTTCCCGGCATGCCGCCCGAGGCCGCGCGCATGATCTACGAACGGAGGCAGGTCAAGCCCTTCTCGAACATTGATCAGATCAACCGTGAGATCGGGGTGAGCCTGGGGCCGACCACGCTGCCTTACCTTATGGTGGAGGATACGGGCGTCTATACGCTGACTGCAGCCGGGCGGCGCGGGGATTCGCGAGTTCGCAGGGTTATCCGGGCTGTCGTAAGCCTCGACTCGCGCGAGGCGAAACGATACAAAGTGTTTTACTGGAACGAAAACGTTCCCAATTTCTGAGACCCGAAACGATGATTTACGTCAGGAACAGTGTGGGAGTTGAGATCCGCGGTCAGGATCTCGTGGTCTCCTGCCTGCAGAGCAACCTGTCCGCAGGCGTCTTCACGCACTTTCGGAGGATATTGCAGTACCGCCAGCGTGATCGTGCCGAGGTACAGAAGGATCTGGACCAGTTTTTCCGGGAGAGCCGGGCAAGTCGCGAAAACGTGACCCTTGGTCTGCCTCGAGGGGATGTGGTAATCCGGCATCTCGATCTGCCGGCTGAGGTCAGCGACAACCTCAAGCAGGTCGTTTCGTACCAGGTCCAGTCATACGAGCCGACAGAAGAGGAGAAGTACCACTACGACTTTGTTCCCCTGAAGCAGGCAGCCGGCAGCAAGCGCATCCAGGTGCTACTGGTGATGGTCAAGCGCGCCATTCTCGACGGCCACCTTCTGCTGCTGAAGAGCATCGGGGTGCGCCCCGCTTCGGTGACGGTCGGGTCCCTCGGCCTGGCCAACCTGTTTCTGCAGGCCCAGAAAAGACCAGATGGCAGCAGCGCGATGCTGATGGATCTGGCCCCGGACCGGATCGAGATCCTGGCCTTGCGGGGAGGCCGCCTGCTTCACACCCACGAAGCCGGAAGAGCGGCGGACGCGGGCTGGCGGGACCTGGTGGTCCGGGAGCTCGAAGTAGCGGCAGAGGCCGTGAAGATGGGACCGGAAGATTCGATCGACCATCTCGTCCTGTCCGGTGAGTCCGCAGAAGCGGCTCGTGAGGAATTGCGCGAAGCGATTCCCGGTTGCGAACTCGTAGGCAGGCATGTCCGGATTGAAATGCCGGCGCAGAACCTCTCTCACCTCCAGGAGGCTGCGTCTTCAATCGGCCTGGCATTCGGCGGGCTTGTGCGGCGTCCTGCAATCAAGCTCAACCTTCTCCCTCAGGAGATGAGATTCCGCCAGACCCGGTGGGCTTATATCCCTTCATTTATCCTGGGTGCGATCGTCCTGATCCTTCTCGGGGCCCTGACACTCAGGGGCACGGTGCAGGAACGTTATCTCCTGCGCAGGCTGCAGCGTGAAACGGATGCGCTGAAGGGGCGTGTCGAGAGCGTGCAGAAGCTTCGAGCCGATATGAAGAAGCTCGAGACCGAGACGAAGTACAACGAAGGCCTCGTCCAGCGGCGCGACATGAACCTTGAAGCTTTGCGCGAGCTGACCGCGATATTGCCAACTGACACATTCCTGAGCGTCTATTCCAACAAAGACGGTACCATCCAGATTTCCGGGTCGAGTACCGCGGCGCCCGATCTGATACCGAAGCTGGAAAAATCCCCGTTGTTCAAGGATGTCCAGCAGCGCGGACAGGTGTTCAGGGACGCGCAGACCGGCAAGGATCGCTTCATTTTCGAGATGAAGCTGGAGAAGTGACTATGCAGGTTACCGGGCGTGAACGGAAGTTCATCATCATCGGCGTGATCGCCGTTCTGGCGATCGCCGTGTTCTACTTCGTTTCGGGACCTTCGCCGGTCAAGCAGGAGGCTTCCCTCAGCGTGGAACAGCAGCGCCGGGCTCTCCTCCAGAGCCGTGAGATATTGGCCCAGGAGCCCGTCTATCGTGCGCGGGCGGAACAGTACCGTGAGCGGCTGCAGCAACTCAGGGCGACGTTCCTCCAGGGTGACAACGCATCGATCGCAGGGGCGGAACTCCAGAGGGTGCTCAAGGAACTTGCGGATCAGAGCGGCGTCGATATCGTAAGGAGGACCATCAGGGGGGAGCAGAAGCTGCAGAACGGCGTGGTGAAGGTCTCCGTGAACATCGAAACCAACTGCCAGCCGGATCAACTGGTCAGGTTTCTCGCGGCTATCGAGAACTATGAAAAGCACCTGAGCGTGGACGAACTCCAGATAAACAGTTTCCGCATCCAGAAGCGCTATGAGATGCGCCCCATCCTTACTGTTTCGGGCTACATCCTGGTCCCCGAGACGAAGGCAGAGGCCAAGACCGCAGGTTGAGGTGCGACCGGCAGGAGAGCGTATGAGGAAGAAGTGGGTTTTTTTGAACGTCGGGCTGCTGCTGACGACAGCGTTCCTGGGCTGGCACCTCAGGACGTCGATTTACAGGTTCAAGGCAGACAACGACCTGGCGCGGATACAGCCGGCAAAGGATCTCAAGAAAGGGTCCGCGGATGAAACGCTCCCGCCGCTCCAGAGCCAGGCTCGTTATGACCCGGCCCAGTATCAAACGATCCCGGACCAGAACCTGTTCTCCGAGTCCAGGGCCAAGGAAGAGAAGGCGGATGTCGCTGCCGTTCCGGAAGTACCGCCGCTGACGGTCAGGCCGGTATTGGTAGGTGTCGTGGCAAGCGGGGACAAGCGCATGGCTCTCATAGTCGATCCCGCGACGTCGGGCAGCGGTAGAAAGAC
>JAFNAH010000022.1 GCA_017860075.1 Acidobacteriota bacterium
TGTCGAACAGCCCTTTCTCCTTGAATGCCTCGAACGCATCCGCGTCCAGCTGTTCCGCCCAGATGTAGACATAGTAGCCGGCGGAGTATCCCCCGCTGAAAATGTGGTTGAAGTAGGTACTCCGATAGCGGGGTACAATTTCCTGAATGAGATTGATGCCGGCCATGCTACGAGCCTCGAACTGATCGACGTCTAACTCAGGTCTGGACTCCCGCATCTCATGCCAGGCCATGTCGAGGATCGAGGCCGCGAGGTATTCGACCGTCGCGAAGCCCTGGTTGAAGAGCTTGCTGGCGCGGATCTTCTCGACCAGCCCGGCCGGCATGACGGCACCTGTCTGATAGTGCGTAGCGTACGTCGTGAGCAGTTCGGGTTCCAGGGCCCAATTCTCCATGATCTGCGAAGGCAACTCCACACCATCGCGGGGCACGAAGCGATCTCGGTAATTGCCGTTGGCAAGCAGCGTTGCCAGAGAATGACCGAACTCATGGAAAAACGTCTGTACCTCATCCACGCTGAGCAGCGAGGGAGCGTCCGCCGTCGGGCGCGTGAAGTTGCACGTGATGGTAGACAGCGGCGCGACGCGCTTTCCGCCGGCATAGTATTCGCGGCGGAAAGCGCCCGACCAGGCGCCGCCGCGCTTTCCCGGCCTTGGGAAAAAGTCCATGTACAGCATGCCCACGTGACGGCCATCGCCTTCACGCACTTCGAAAACCTGGACCTCCGGGTTGTAGACGGAAATGTCGTGGCGCTCCACAAACTCCAGGTCATAGAGCCTGGCGCACAGCGTGAAGATGCCCTGGCGCACATTCTCGAGCTTGAAGTAAGGGCGCAGTGCGGCGTCGTCAAGCGCGTATTTTTCCTGGCGCAGCTTTTCCGCGTAGTACCACCAGTCCCAGGAAGCGAGCTTGAACGTGCCGCCTTCGCGGTCGATGATGGCCTGCATTTCGGCCGCCTCACCCTTGGCCCGCGCCAGTGCGGGCGTCCAAAGCCTCGAGAGGAAGGAGTCCACGACCGCCGGGGTTCCGGCCATGTTGATTTCAACAACAAAAGCGGCGTGTGACGGATAGCCGAGCAGGTTGGCCCTTTCACAGCGCAGGTTGACGATCTGGCGGAGGATGGCCTTGTTGTCGCGGTCGTTGCCCTGGTCGCCGCGAATGCAATAGGCGCGGTGCAGCTTTTCACGCAGGTCGCGCCTGGTCGAATACTGCAGGAACGGAGTCATACTGGGGACTTGAACGGTGAAGACCCATTTCCCGGGCAGGTTCGCCCGGCGGGCGGTCTCTGCGGCCATCTCGACCACGGCCGGAGGCAGGCCGTCCAGATCCTCCTGACTCTCAATCACAAGCTTGAAGTCATTCGTTTCGGCCAGCACATTGTCGCCGAACCTGAGCGAGAGCAGCGCCAGTTCCCTGTTGAGGTCACGCAGCCGCGCCTTGCCCTTTTCGTCCAGCAGGGCGCCGCCGCGTACGAAGTCACGGTACGTGTTCTCCAGGAAGAACCGCTCCTCGGGCGACAGCGTAAGCTTTTCGCGCCGGTTGTAGACGGCCTGCACGCGGGCGAAGAGTCTGGCGTTCAGGCGGATATTGTCGTTGTGGGCCGTCATGAGCGGCGACGCCTCTCTGGCAAGGCCCTGCAGCTCGGGACTCGTGTTGGCGCCCTGCATCGCCCCGAAGACCGCGCTCACCTCCGCCAGGAAGAGGCCGCTCGCGTCCAGCGCCGCCAGGGTGTTGGCGAAGGTCGGGCTGGCCGGCCTGCTTACGATGGCTTCGATTTCCGCGTCGTGACGCCGAATGCCCTCCTTTATGGCAGGCAGAAAGTGTTCGTTCCTGATGCGATCGAACGGCGGCGTGTTGAAGGCGGTCCCATAGGCAGAGAAAAAGGGATTATCCTTGACGGGGTCAGATTCCCGGCCCGCGGCCTCAACCGATTGAGATGTCATTATCGTCAACATAAGAAGAACCAGTCTGCAAGCTGATATACTGTTCACCCGAATTCCCCCTTCCTTCCAAGTGGAAAATACCAAGCCGGCAGGGCGCAGAGAGACACTCGGTAATGCCCGCGCCGGAGGCCCGGACCTACTCAGTACTCCCAGAGCCCGGGCCTATCGGGCATAGACGAAAATGGAATGGCTCTTACCCTCTTCATCCTTCACCGATGTCGCGACGGTCTGCCGGCTCTCCCAGCCGGCGATCGCATAGTTGTGGCTGACGATGCGGCTCCCCGGGCGAAGCTGTTTTTCGAGCATCGGCCGCAGCAGTTGATTGGATTCCGTGAGGAGATAAAGCGTCACGACCGTCGCCTCAGAGACGTCGGCCCTGGTCGCATCCATGCAGATGAATCTGACGAGGTGCTCCACGCCGGCCTTCCTGGCATTGGCGACGGATTCGTCAATCTTCGCCTTGTCGAGGTCGATGCCTACTCCGTGCGCCCCGTACTTCCGCGCGGCAGCAATGACGATACGGCCGTCGCCACAGCCTATGTCGTACACGATATCCCTCGCAGTGACGCCGGCCAACTCGAGCATCTTGTCCACGATTTCACCCGGTGTGGGAACAAAGGGGGCAAGATCGGCGGCGTCGGATCTTCCATGCGATCCGAGAAAAAGCCCGACCCTGCTTTCGTCCTCGTAGCGGAACGCATAAGGCTTGCCCGGGTCGAGGCTGTAGGTGATCTCCTTCCCGCCTTCGTGGAACTCGATCTCCAGCGCGGTGACCGCGGGGAAACAGTCGATCGCATTCGGCGCGATCCTGCGTATCTGCAGGGCTTCGGGCTTGTTCACGGGACAGATGGTATAGGTGATCGTCCGGTCGGTGACGTTCCGGATCGTAGTCCCGTCTTTGCACGCGGACTCAACGGTCCGCGTGCGAGTCGCTCCGGAGACAGGTTGAGCGCTCTGCCGGGCCGCCTCTACAGGGGCCGGCTTCTGCGGCAGTCGCTCCCCCGCAGCAGGGCCAAGCCCGGTCACAGCAAGAATCACCACAGCCGGAAGTGAAATCCTCAGGTTCATTTTCCTTAACCGCATTACGGCACCCCTCACTCGGCCGTCCCCGGCCGAGTTGCGTGATGTCGTAGCCTGAAATACTATTTGTGGTAGTCAGGGTACGCCGGCCGTTTGGGCTTCGGGAGCGGGTTCTTCTCCAGTTCCGCCATTACGGTTTCTATCGCCTTCTCCAGTTGCGGGTCCTTGCCCTGTCTGACCAATGCGGGATCCAGTTCGACCTCGATGTCCGGCGCGACGCCGATGTTCTCGACCTCCCATTGTCCGGTCATCGGGTTGAAGACCGCCGAGCCGGGGGCTGTTACGAATCCCCCATCCATCAGTCCAGGGGCAAAGGCACGGCCAACGAGACCGCCCCATGTTCTCTTCCCGATCAACTTCCCGACACCTGCGCGTTTGAAGTACCAGGGCATCGCATCGCCGCCGGACCCGGCAAATTCATTGATGATCATAACCTTCGGGCCGAATATGGCACCCTGCGGCTGCTGCTCGAGCTCTCCGTCACGCGTTGCGACCATGCTCATCAGCTTACGCGAGAGCATCTCGATGATATCGGTCGCGAGATTGCCTCCGGCATTGAAGCGTTCATCAACAATGGCCGCTTCCTTCCCCACCTGTGCATAGAAGAAACGATTGAAGTTCGTGTAGCCGCCGAACGCTGTATCAGGCATGTAGACGTAGGCGACGCGCCCGCCTGTCAGCTGCTCGACCTTCCTGCGGTTGTCTTCGATCCAGGCCAAGTGCCGGAGCTGGGCCTCCGATTCTACAGGAACGACGGTGACTTCGCGCGACCCGGTTCCGTCAGGATTCGGACCGACCCTCAGCAGGACGCCCTTGCCTGCCGTGGTCTCAAAGAACGAATATATGTTGTCGGAGGCCCGCAGTTCGCGGCCGTTGACGGCCAGAAGATACTCCCCGGCAGCAACATTGATGCCCGGCTGAGTCAGCGGCGCCTGGAGGTCAGGGTTCCAATTCTCGCCGCTGTAGACACGCGCGAAGCGATACCTGCCGTTCTCCACCTTGTAGTCGCAGCCCAGCAAGCCGGCAGGCACACGCTTCACTTCAGGCTGTTCACCCCCGCCGACGCTGAGGTGGCCGACTGTCAATTCACCAAGCATCTCGGCGAACAGATAGTTCAGGTCCGCGCGCGATACGATGTTGGCAAGATAGGGCTCGTATTTCTTCTCTGCAGTTTTGAGATCGAGACCGTGGAAGTTGGGATCATAGAAGAAGTCACGCTCGAATCGCCATGCCTCGCGGTACATCTGTTTCCATTCCTCGCGCGGACTGATTCTCACCTCGAGCGAGTCGGTCTTGAGCGGCGTGAGGCCATCTGTGCCGCCCGAGCCTGGGCTACCGCCCGCCGGGGCCATTGGCCGCAGCGGCGCGATATACCACCGATCTCCCTGCCGATAGAACATCTTCTCGCCGCTTGCCGCGATCTCGAAGAACCGGACACCGCTGACAGCGACGTCGGATTTTCGCGTCTTCAGATCGTACCGGTGCACGGTGTTCCCCTGGTCGCGCGGCGCGCCGGGTCCGAACGCCGGCGACTCGACGGCAAAGATCACACCGGACTTGCCGACCTGCAGATCCGTGTAGCGACGCGCCGGCATCGGAACCGAGAGGATGCGTTGGAGCACATCATCCAGATCGATTTTCACCGCGACTTCCTTCTTTTCCGCTTCGGATCCGCTCCCCTCGCGTGCGGCTGGTTCAGGTTTCTTTTCGCCTTCGCTCTTCTTTTCCTCTGCGGGCTTTTCCTCGTCGCTTTCGGGAGCAAACGGGGACGGTAGAGTCTTGTCGAGAACAGCCAGGTAGATGCTCCTGGATGTCGGGTGCGAAAACGAGTGGATATCGGGCTGCAAAGACGCACCTGCATCGGTCGATGCGGTGAAATAGAGATACTTGCCTTCCCTGTCGAAGACAGGGTTCTGTGCGTCGCTCATGCCGTCGGTGATTCTCGAAGACTTGCCCTCCGGCAGTGAGTGGATGAAGACCGCTCCCAGATAGTTGTCCAAACGTCGCGAATAGGCGAGCCACCTCGAGTCCGGAGACCAGGCAGGCGCGATGACGCCGACACCCCAATAGGGATCCTTGTCCACCTTCACGGGCTTCCTGTCACTCAGGTCGATGTACCAGAGCGTCAGTTGGGAGTCCGTATAGGCGATCTTCTTCGAATCAGGCGACCAGACCGGCGAGAAATAGAAGCCGGGCTGTTCCCCGAGCGAAAGCCTGACCGGCTCGCCCATTCCGTTCTGGTCCTTTATGTGGAGCATGTACTCGCCGGACTGGTCCGAGAAATAGGCGATGTTCTTCCCATCCGGTGACCACGCCGGGTCTCGCTCCATCGCGCCGGGCGTATTGGTCAGGATGCGCGGATCCCCCTTCTCCGCCGGGACCGTGATGATTTCGCCTCGCGCCTCGAACACCGCACGGGCAGCGTTGGGTGAAACGCGGGCGTTGGTCAGCCGCTGTCCTGCCTTGACGAGACGCTCGCGCACTTCGGGGAAGTCGCCGGTGACCGCAATCGGCACCGGTTTCGTCTTGCCGGACTTGATGTCGAAGAGGTTAAGCGAGCCAAACTGCTCGTAGACGATTCCGCCCGGCCCGGCGGAGGCTGATTTGAAATCGAGCCCCGTGTTGGGAATCGCCTGGGCGACTTTCTTCGTCTTCGGGTCATACGAGAATAGCGTCACAGGACCGTTGCGATCTGAAAGGAACCAGACTCTCTCGTCGGCCCAAATGGGATTGAAGTCGTTGGAGTTTGTGCGTGGAACCTTCTCCACCTGGCTGTCGGACAAGCGCGCGATCCAGACCGGGGTCGTTGTGCCGCCGCGATAGCGTTTCCAGGCATAGAATGCCCGCCGGATGGGAACATAGGCGAGCTGCGTGCCGTCGGCAGAGTATGCCGCCTCGAAACCCATCGGCAGGGGCAGTTCCTCTTCCAGACCGCCATTGAGGGAAACGGTAAAGAGCCTGTTGAACCGGGAATAGGAAGATCGGTTGGAAGTGAAGAGCACCTTCTTTCCGTCAGGGGTCCAGCCGAGCACGGTATCGGCCGCCGGATGCCAGGTAAGCCGCCTCGGAACTCCTCCGGAGGCCGGCAGTACGTAAATATCCACGTTGCCGTCATACTCGCCCGTGAGAGCGATCTGGCTGCCGTCGGGCGAAAACTTGGGATCGGCTTCCACACCGGGGCCTGTCGTGAGTCGAGTCGCCGCGCCTCCCTCCCGGGGAACGGTCCAGAGGTCGCCCGCGAAGGCGAAGGCGATTTCCGTCCTGCTCAGGCTGGGGCTTCGAAGAAGCAGCGGGTCGGTTGCGTCCGCGAAGGCAAGGCTGGAAAAGAGAAATGCAGAGAAAGCGACGCCGATTCGGATCATTGAACTCCTCCAGTCCCGGGCTGCGTAGCCGTGGCGCACAAGAAGCTGAATCTTACCTCCAAACCCATGTATAGTTGAACGCCGGTTTGTTCAGGATCCTGGCGCTCGAAACCAGTGTTGAAGGAGAGCATTCGTATGACGGTCAGGGTTATCAGAGCGATTCTCACTGATCTCCAATTCTGGGTTCCGGTGGTGGTACTCGTACTCGGCCTCGCGATCCTGGCCTGGCTGCACTGACCAGTCGGCGCCTGATTCCGGGAGGGAGGTAACCGTGTCACAAGATCCTGGCAGGGAGTCACAGCGACCTGCAGGTTCCCTGCACAATCTGGGCGTCATATCAGGGCTGGCAGCCGGAGCCTGGCTGGGCATGGCCGAAGCGCCCACCAAGCTTGTCAACGCCGGCTTCTCACCTTTCCTGATCTCGCTGGGCATGGTTGCCGGCGTCTTTGTCGCGCGTTGGACTCTGCCGGCGGCGCTTAAAGGTACCGGTTACGTATTCAAGGACCTGCGGGAGAAGCCCCATCTCATTGCCTGGGCGATCCTCGCAGGAGCCCTGTGGGCCGTGGCCAACACGCTGACCGTCTTCGCGATTCGCGACGTCGGACTGTCGATTGCGTTCCCGCTCTGGAACACGAACAGCCTGGTCGGGCTCCTGTTTGGCTGGCTGTTCTTCAACGAATTGCGTAACGCGGGCCCCGGCCAGTGGGCCAGGGTGCTCGGGGGAGCGGTGGCCATCGTGATCGGTGCGTGCATGCTGGCCTATGCCACGTCGTACGAATCGGCAGGGCTGTCCCAGCGTTCTGCCGGAGGTATTCTTGCGGCCCTCGGGGCCGGCCTGCTCTGGGGAACCATGTACATCCCCTATCGCAAGGCTTACATCAGCGGCATGAACCCGCTTTCGTTCGTGACGGTGTTCACGGTCGGGGAACTGGTGACCATAGGGCTCCTCTCTGTCTACTTCGAGGGAGGGCCCGCGAATCTGATGCAGGCAGTCAGGAGCGCGCGTCCGGCGCTCTTCTGGTTGTTCCTGGGGGGCTTCTGCTGGGTGATCGGGGATATCTTCCAGCAATACGCAGCAAAGTACATCGGGATCGGACGCGGCATCCCCCTTTCGAACACCAACCAGCTCTGGGGGCTGGCCTGGGGCGCACTGGTCTTTGGTGAGTTGAGCGGCAGAGGGGCTACCCATCAAGCGCTGATCATCGCCGGTTCTGCCGTCATGATCGCAGGCGCCATCGCGATCAGCCGGGCTGAAGCCCCCGCATCGGAACAGAGTTCGTGGCAGAGAGCGGTCTCGAGGGAGTGTGTGCGCTACGGATTGGACGCTGCCAGAGTGGAATCGGCCGTGCGAGGGCAGGACCCGGTTGGCAAGGGCGTCCAGCGCAACTGGTGGGAAGGGGTTATCGTCGCGGCGGCCGCCGGGATCTTCGTGTGGCTGGCATTTCTTGCCGAGCTGCCGCCGCTGGAAACGAAACTGTTCTGGGCCTGGCTTATCGGCGTCGCGAGCGTAATCCTCCTCCTGGTCGCAGGAACGATGCTCTGGAAGCGAACCCGCTTTTCGTGAGAATCCGCAAGAATGAAGGCTTACCGCAGAGGCGCCAAGAGCGCAGAGACAATTATATGTTAGTCACAATTGGTTAGCTTGTGTACTCTGCGCTCTCTGCCCCTTTGCGGTCAGGGGGTCTGCGCATAGGCGGGCGATGCGATTCCTGCATTGAGACGCCGGCTCCGCCGCCACCTGATGGCCGCTTCGAGAAATTGCGGCTTCCTCCCGATCCTGCGAAGGCTGTCGAAAACCCTTTCCGGGCGTCCCCAGTCGCTCCAGAGTATCCCGTTGAGCGGCATAACCGCGCAGTGACCTGCCGCCTGCGTCAGGAATGCAGACGAGAAGTCGAAGCTGGGGATGCTGCGATAGAGCCTCGCGACGGCAGCGCGTTCTTCCCGTTCGCTCTTCCCGGTTTGCCGGGCGTGCGCCTGGCCGAAAGATTCAAACTTTTCGATGACATCCGGCAGGATCTGTCTGCCCAGTTTCCAAAGGGCGCGCAACCTGGCCGCGATAATCATCGTGTTCCACAGGTATCCGCGTTCGAAGCATCTGCGGGCCTCCTCGGCACATGGCTTCTCGCGAAAGCTCCGCACCTCATGGATGACGGTCTTTCCGTTCCCGTTGAGCGCGGGCAAGCCCGCTCCCGGTTCCACCCAACCGTAGTCCGTTTCAGGCAAGTCGGGAACCGCCGCCATAAGGATGAGCTTGTCATCGAGTTGGTCAACGCACTCGCGCGCATGATTTACCTGGTCGAGGAACTCGGATCTCGGGGAGACAAAGTGATCCGACGGGAAGATCAGTACCTTTGCCTCCGGGTCCTGCGCAAGAATGTGAGCCGCCGGCAGAAATACGCCCGCCCCTGTGCCTCTCGAGGTTGGCTGTTCAATTACTGTCCCCTGGATGTTCTGATGCCTGAGAAAACGGCGATGCCCCTTACCGATGACCGTAGACACCCGTTCCGGACCGACCAGCTGCGCAGCCCGATCGACCGTGTTTTCCAGCATCGAGCGTTTGCCGCAGAATGTGAAGTACTGCTTGGGGCAGGAAAAACCGAGGCAGCGCCTGATGAGCGGCTGGATGCGGGTTCCCTCACCACCGGCCAGCACGATCACCCAAGTCCGATCCGACATCGCCACCTCCCGACAGGAACGAACCAGGCGAGCACCCGCGCCAGGGGCGGATGGTCGCCTGTCCATGTTCAGAGCTGCTAAGGTCACCCGCAAGCTTTCGGCGACACAGCACCCGGTGTTCGCCTCCCGTGGGTCTTTGTGCCGCCGGTGAAACCAGGAAACGGGGAGGTCTGGAAAACGTGTTCGATCGCCCCGTTTCCTGGGTGCCTGTGCTTGAGTTGCCCTCTAGAAAGCAAGAAGCGTTCCGGATTTTGCCG
>JAFNAH010000338.1 GCA_017860075.1 Acidobacteriota bacterium
GTGGAACCGAGTCCGGCGCGGGCAAGCCCCGGTGGTGGTAGGAACCAGGTCCGCAATCTTCTCGCCGCTCACGAAGCTCCGGCTTGTCATCATCGACGAAGAGCAGGATCCATCCTACAAGCAGGATGAGTCACCTTACTACCACGCGCGGGAGGTGGCGTGGCACAGGCTTCAACGATCCGGAGGCCTGCTCTTGATGGGGTCGGCAACGCCCTCGGTGGAGACCTACCATGCGGCGGTCGAGGCGAAAGAAATCAATTATCTCTCCCTGCCCGAGCGGATTGAAGCCAGGCCCCTGGCGCAGGTGGACATCGTCGATATGGGTCTCGAACTCCAGCGGCATGGCCGCAAGACGGTGATCTCAGGCGCTCTGCGCGCAGAGCTGGCTTCGTGCCTGCGGCAGCGCCAGCAGGCGATCGTGTTGCTGAACCGCCGCGGCTACGCGCGCACCATGCTGTGCCGCAGCTGCGGTCACGTGGTCACCTGTTCCAGCTGCAGCATTTCGATGACCTATCACCAGGAGGAACGCCTGCTGATCTGTCACTACTGCGGGGACGAGAAGCAGGTGCCCGAGAAATGCGGCGCGTGCGGAGGGCAGTATGTCTATTTCGTAGGAGTCGGGACCGAGCAGCTCGAGGAAATACTGCGCGAAACCCTGCCCGCGGCCCGTATCGCCCGGGTCGACCGCGACAGTGTACGCCGGCGCGGATCACTCAGGAAGATACTGCTGGATTTTGCCGAAGGGCGCATCGACCTTCTCGTCGGCACGCAGATGGTCGCCAAAGGCCACGACTTTCCGAAGGTGACCCTTGTCGGCGTGGTGTCCGCCGACGCGGATCTTGGTTTTCCCGATTTCCGGACCGCGGAGCGTACCTTCCAGTTGCTTACCCAGGTAGCGGGCAGGGCGGGGCGGGGCGAATCGACCGGCAAGGTGATCATTCAATCATACTACCCGGAGCACTATGCGCTCCGTTTTGCGCGTAACCAGGATTATCGCGGGTTCTGGGAACGTGAGGTCGAGTTCCGCAAGCTCATGGGCTACCCGCCGTTCGTCGGCCTGGTCCAGATACACGTCTCACATCCTGATCCCTCGAAAGCCCACAGGATCGGTGAAAAGGTCGCAGCAGCGCTCAAGTCGCATGGAGGCAGGTTCGGCACCGATGCACGCCCGCACATCCTCGGCCCTGCAGCTGCGCCGTTTGAGAAGATCAGGGGCAATTTCCGCGTCCAGGTCCTCATAAAGATGCCGATTGGTGCTGATGTGATCCCGCTGCTTGCCGATGCGTTTGATGAGCTGAGCAGGCAGAAGCTTGCGATGAAATACGTGGAGGTCGATGTGGATCCGCTCTCGCTCATGTGAGTTCGCGGAGGCAGGTCCAGCCGATTGCGCCGGTAACGACGATGCATCCCACTTCTCACGCACACGTGCGATCCGGAAGCCGGAGAAGCCTTTCGCTTGCGCTGGGTGCGACGGCGGCCTGGTTTGTCGTTGAACTGGCTGCCGGTTTCTACACAAACAGCCTCGCGCTGATAGCCGATGCTGCTCACATGCTGACCGATGTGGCGGCCCTGTCGCTCAGCATGTTCGCGCTCAGGATCGCATCCCGGCCCGCGACCCACAGGAAGACCTACGGCTACCTTCGCGCTGAGATCCTGGCATCCCTCGCCAACGGCGTTCTCCTCGTCATCCTGGCGCTCTCGGTGCTCTACGAGGCTTATCACAGGCTGTTCCAGCCTCCTGCAGTCAGGGGAGGCATCATGCTGATTGTCGCCGCCCTGGGCCTCGTAGTGAACCTGGTTACCCTGAGCCTCCTTTACCGTTCGCAACATGAATGCCTGAACGTGCGCGGAGCTTTCCTCCACGTGCTGGGTGATGCGCTGGGTTCCATCGGTGCCATCGTAGCGGGGACGGCCATGGTACTCTGGCAGTGGTACCTGGCGGATCCGCTGGTGTCCGCCCTTGTCTCCATGCTGATCATGTACAGCTCCTGGGAGCTCCTGCGCGAGAGCGTGGACGTTCTGCTCGAGGGAACGCCACGTCATCTGGACGTCGCCAGCATCCTGTCGGACCTGGGATCGACGGAGGGCGTGCTGTCGGTGCATGACCTCCACGTCTGGTCGATCACCTCCGGGATGCCTGCAATGAGCTGTCACGTGGTCCTCAGGAGCGACGCGGATCCCGCGGTCGTCCTTTCGGACCTGAGCAGGGTGCTGCGTGAAAAACACGATATCGATCACACCACCATACAGATCGAAAAGGAAGGGTGGCTCGTGCGTCCGACCCGCATTCAGTAGAAGGGACGGGGCCTGCGGCGAACCTCAGGGGTCCGATTTTTTGTTGCAATTTTCGGGCGGGAAGCTATCATGGATCGAGTAGCAAGACTTCATCATGGTTGATCTCTCCTTATACCGCTCGCGTCTATCGTTCTCCATTATGAGTCTGCCCGTCTAGCCGATGTTCGATTCGAAACCCAGTGCGCCCGTCGCGGCGTCTATTCCTGCATTCACTTGTGCGATGCGAGTCAGTCTGGCGGGATGCCGCGCGCTGACCGGCTCGCGAAGTGTCCGGGGAGAGGATAATGGTTGAGAAAGAGGAGGGAAGAGCCGTCGGCCTCCGGCGTTTGCCGGATGACGACCAGGCTGAGCGTGCAAGCGGTGCTGAACCCGCAGCTGTAAAGCTGCTCGGCACGCTGAAGGAGGGATACTCGTGGGTCAAGTCCATCGAGAGCCGGCACCCGGGCTGGCACCTGAGCCAGGTCGACGGGTTCCCGTTCTCACTCCCTGCCAGGAACCTCGCCGCGAGCCGGGTTTGCCTTGTGAGCCTCGCGGGCGTGTACCTCAAGGGGCAGAAGCCGTTCATCACTTCTCCGGGCGTTGTTCCACCCGAATTCCGCGCCATGAGATTCCGTGACCAGGGAGACTGGTCCGTGAGAGAGATCCCGGTGGATTGCGAGCCCTCGGACCTCCTGATTGCGCACGCTCACTACGATCACTCGGACGCGGACGAGGACATCAACTGCGTCTTCCCGCTGGCTCGACTGTGGGAACTGGAGGTTGAAGGATACATCGGTGAGTGCGCGCCGGTGCATTACTCGCTGATGGGATATGTTCCCGAGGTGAAACGGATCATCCGCGCCGCGGCTCAGCAGATCGTACCCGGCCTGCGCACCCAGGAGGTCGATGCGGTGGTCGTGAGCGGCGGCTGCGAGCTCAGCCATCAATCCGCCGGGCTGATCCAGCGGGAGATCGAGGCGGCCGGCATCCCGACCGTCGGCGTATCGGTTTGCCGCGAGATCACGTACCGGCTCCAGGTACCCAGGGCTGTCGCGCTCCGCTTCCCGCTGGGAAATCCCTTCGGCGCCGCCATGGACACGCCGATGCACTCGCGCGTGCTCAAGGATGCGCTTGCTCTGATCGAGTCGGCCAAGGCTCCGGGCGAGGTGGTCGACCTGCCCTACGACTGGATCAGGGTCTGACGCGATCAGATCCCG
>JAFNAH010000339.1 GCA_017860075.1 Acidobacteriota bacterium
TCCGACGGATCCGTGACGACCGCAACATAGGCATGGTTCTTGGCCGCCGAGCGCACCATGCTGGGACCGCCGATGTCGATCTGCTCCACGACTTCCTCGAATGTCGATTCTTCCCGGGCGGCCACTTCGCGAAACGGATAAAGGTTGACGACCACCATATCAATCGTCCCGATTCCTTGCTGCTGCATCTGCGCCCGGTGCGATTCCTTGTCGCGGATGCCCAGCAGCCCGCCGTGAATCTTGGGATGGAGTGTCTTGACCCTGCCGTCCAGGATTTCCGGAAATCCGGTGTAATCCGACACGTCACGCACCGGGATTCCCGCGTTTCTCAAGTGGCTGGCCGTGCCACCTGTCGAGAGCAATTCCACGCCCCGACCGTGAAGGAATTGAGCAAGAGAAACAAGGCCTGTCTTGTCCGACACGCTGATCAATGCACGGCGAATGGTAATCAAGGCACCCTCCGTCACAGGTTACCGCCCAGGAACGTGACGGATACTATACGAGCGCACCTTCCCGACGAAAGTCATTTTTGTGCCCGTCAACGCGAAGATTGGTGCCGCACGGACGGCTGGCTGGGATAGGTTGTGAGGCTGCCGCGATGTGATCAGCCGGACTTCTGGCTCCGACTGCCGTCCGGCCTGGCTCTGAATCGGACTGCCGCATCCTCGACGACCACCGTGAACGTCACGCGGCTGCACTCGTACCTGGCGCGGAGTTCCTGGGTCTGGCGGGAGATGTACCTGGCGAAGCGGTCGTAGGGCAGCGACGGCGCTTCGGCAGGATTCCCCTGCTTCAGGGTCAGCAGGGTCTGGTAGAGCTCTTTGACCCTCTCCTGCTCAGTTTCAGGGTCGGATATCGACACCCGGTACTCGCGCACTGGTGGCGTGGCGGAGGCCACGGTCACCTCGCCCTGCTGTTCGTGCGGCCGGGAACCGCCCGTCCTCCCGTCTTCACGGCCAAGCAGCGTCCGCCGCCAGAGGTCCTTGTAGATGTAGTACCGGGCAACAATCGTGTTGTAGCGGAATCGTTCCTGAAACGACATGTCGCCGGCCTCCCCCAGCTTCTTCAGGAGACGCTCCAGTTTCATCTTCAGGTCGTCGGGAGGCTTCTTGCGGTGCCCGTTGAAAAAGATATCGAATTCGACCTTGAGGCGCCTCAGCCAGTCCTCCAGGTTCGTCAGATCCTCGTCGTACATACGGCTTGCTCCTCAGACGATATGACCGCCTGAGGCTTTCTCCGATCCACTTTTTTCGAGCCTGAGCACCTTTCGACTGTCTTCTCCCGTCATCAGCAGGAATCCTTTTGCCTGCACCCCCGGCAGGTTTCTTCCTGACCGCCTGCCGTGAATCTTCAACGGGCGCGCCCGGTTGATCCGAACCCGCCCGGTCGCCTGCCGTGCTAGAATGCACCGATGAGCCAGGAATCGCTCCAAGACAAGCTTCGCCGCATACCGGGAGTGGATCAGCTCCTCCTGAATCCTGCTGTGAGGACGTGGGTCGGGAAGACCAGCCGGACATTTGTCGTGGGCGAAATCCAGCAACTGCTGGACGAAGTGAGGGCGGCGATCCGCGCCGGGGATGAATCCCTGGGACAGGCCGTCGACGGAGAGCAACTTGTTGTCCTGCTTGAGGATAGAATCAGAATGCATCTCCGCCCCGTCATGCGACCCGTAATCAATGCCACCGGTGTTGTTCTGCACACCAATCTTGGCCGAGCTCCTTTGTCGATGGCAGCCCAGCAGTGCTTATCGGCAGTTTCCTCCCGGTACACCAATCTGGAATATGACCTGGCGACCGGCAGCAGGTCGCACCGGGATAAGGTGCTCGAGTCCATCTTGCCCGAGGTTCTGGGATGCGAGTCGGCCGCGGTTGTCAACAACAATGCGGCTGCGGTGTTCCTGATCCTGAACACCCTCGCGGCCGGCCGGGAGGTGATTGTTTCCCGCGGGGAACTGATCGAGATCGGCGGTGCCTTCCGGATTCCGGACATCATGGTTCGCAGCGGCGCGGTGCTCCGGGAAGTGGGGACCACGAACAAGACGCGGGTCGAGGACTACGCGTCGGCAATCGGGCCCGCCACAGCGCTCATCCTTCGCATTCACCCGAGCAATTACCGCATCCGGGGATTCACCCACAGGCCGGCGCTGGACGAGATGGTGCAGATGGCACGCCGTCATCAGGTCCCGCTTGTCGAGGATGTCGGCAGCGGTTGCCTGCTGGACCTGCGCCCGTTCGGGATCGAAGGGGAGCCGGTGGCCCAGGAAAGCCTTGCAGCGGGTGTGGATCTTGTCTGTTTCAGCGCCGACAAGCTGCTTGGCGGCCCCCAGGCCGGAATAGTCGCCGGCGCCCGCCGGTGGGTCGATCCCATCCGCAAGAATCCCCTGATGAGGGCGTGCCGGGTCGAGAAACTGATCTATGGCGCTTTGGAGGCGACACTTGCCAGCTACCGTGCCGGGCGGGCGCTGTCGGAAATCCCTGTCCTTCGGATGATCTCTGCGAGTGTTGGAGAACTGGAGGCCAGGGCAGAAGCATTTCTTGAAAGACTGAAGCCGCGCATGCCGTCCCATGCCCGGGCAACGTTGGTAGAAGGAAGCTCGGTGGTAGGCGGCGGTTCGTGTCCGGAATCCTCGCTGCCGACAAGGCTGATCGCGCTGGAGTCCGGCAGGAAGACCGCCAACGATCTCGAGGGTATTTTGAGATCGCAGGATCCGCCCACGATCTTGCGTATTGATGACAACAGGGCTCTGGTCGACCTGCGAACGGTCTTTCCTGATGAGGAAGACGCGCTTCTGGAGGGTCTCTGCCTCGCTCTCCGCGCTCCGGACAAGTGAAGAATCTGACCGCAGAGGCGCAAAGAGCGCAAAGAAGGATATTGTCTGTTTTAAGCTGGAATATCTATCTCTGCGTACTCCGCGCCTCTGCGGTAATTTTTTCACGTGCTCAACGGGTGCGGGGCAAGGGGAGGGGTTTGATGGCGGAGAAGGTCAAACGATAGGTTTCCAGGTCAGCGTGATCGAGGCGGGCAAGGATCCTCGTGCCCAGTTCATACCGCTTGCGCTGCGTTTCCCCGACAAAACAGTGGGTCTTCTCCCTGTACGTGTAGCGGTCGTCGATGAGCGTGCCCCCAGGGACAAATCCTTCGACAAAGTGATCCAGCAATTCGATGAAGAACCCCTGGCGGATCACCGAGAAGACGACTGCCTCGAACTCGTCTCCCACCTTGTCGGACATGAATTGGACCTTCTTGATCTTCTCTATCTCACGCTCAGCCTCATCCGCTATGCGCTCGCGTGCCGATGTGTGCAACGCCATCGCGGGCAGTTTCCCCGTCATCATGTCCCGCCAGTCATCGGACGGCCGCTTGCGCAGGCAGTTCCTCAGCAGCCTGTGCACGACCAGGTCAGGGTAGCGGCGGATCGGTGAGGTGAAGTGCGTGTAGCATTCGGTCGCCAGGCCGAAATGGCCCAGGTTTAC
>JAFNAH010000023.1 GCA_017860075.1 Acidobacteriota bacterium
TTGAGCAGGGGATCATGTGCGATCAGCCGGTAATACATCCCGTCGTAGCCGAGGCTCCCCGGGAATCTGTAGACAGATTGATTCTCAGGTGATGGGGGAAGCGCCGTGGCTTCACCGGTGTGAAAGAGCGCCGTCCAGTTCGTGCCGTAGTTGAAGCGCACGGTCAGGTATTGCCAGGCAAGGGCGAGCAGGAGCGCCGTCGCAGCGACGGCGAGTGGAGTCGGGCGGCGCATATTTCACCTTTTCAGCGGAAACCGGCCTGCCAACATCAACGCCGGATTCTAGCTCAATAGCCCTGTTGATTCACGCGTTCTCCGCGCAGCTCCGCGATCAAGCGGGTTATCCTCACCGGCGGGATCGGAATCAGGGTCGCAGTCGGTTTCGGCTTTGGAAGTCGATAGATCCAGGGTCCGGTCTAACAGACCGGACCTACCTCTGTTATGCTGTCGAAATTGTGCAGGGAGGGCATGTGGCGGAAACCAGGAACGATCCGACTCTCGACTTTGAAAAGTACCGGCTGCCGAACGGGCTCGAGGTGATCCTCCTCGAGGACCATCGCCTGCCTTTGATCGCGGTCAACATCTGGTATCACGTCGGACCGGCCGATGAACGTCCGGGGCTGACAGGCTTCGCCCACCTCTTCGAGCACATGATGTTCGAGGGGTCCCGCCATGTCGGTGTCAAGGAGCACATCCGGCGGCTCGAGGCTGCCGGCGCGACCGAAATCAACGGCACGACGGACTTCGACCGCACAAACTACTTCGAGACCGTTCCTTCAAACCAGCTCGAACTCGCTCTCTGGCTGGAGAGCGACCGGATGGGATTCCTGCTCGACAAGCTCGATGCCGAGAATCTGGAAAACCAGCGCGACGTGGTGCGCAACGAGCGCCGCCAAAGCGTGGAAAGCATGCCCTACGGGCTCGTTCAGGAAGAGCTGTTTCACCAGCTGTTCCCGCGCGAACACCCTTACTATGCGTCAGTCATCGGTTCGCACGCCGATATCGAGGCGGCACGGCTGCAGGACGTGCGGGAGTTCTTTCGACGCTACTACGCTCCAAACAACGCCAGCCTCGCGATCGTAGGCGACATTGACCCGGAGAAGACCAGGGCCCTGGTATGGAAGTATTTCTGCACCATACCCTCCGGGCCTCCGGTGCCTCGCGTCGATATCGTTACGCCCGCCATCACATCGCCCCGGCGCGTTGCGGTCGCAGACCAGGTGGAATTGCCGCGCGTCTTCATGGCGTGGCTGACCGATCCGATCTTTCAAGGGGGGGATGCCGAGTGCGATCTGATCGGGCGGATCCTGGGTGGCCGCAAGTCGAGCCGCCTCTACCGTCGTCTGGTGTACGAGAGGCGCCTGGCTCAGGACGTCAGCGCTCATCAATATTCGCTCGCGCTTGGTTCGGTCTTTATAATTGAGGCTACGGCAAAGCCCGATGTCGCGCCGGAGGCGCTGGAACAGGCCATCGACGAGGAACTCGCGCTGCTGCGCGCAGCGGGCCCGACCCTGGAGGAACTCGAGGGAGCGCGCAACACGATCGAGACAAGCATCATCCGCGGCCTGGAGACACTGGGCGGATTCGGGGGCGTCGGCGACCGCCTGAACCTCTACAACCACTTTCTCGGTGACCCCGGCTATCTTCACAACGACCTCGACAGATATCGAAGGGTCGATACGGAGACCCTGCGGTTGGTTGCACAAAGCAGGCTGACGGAACAGTCGCGGGTGGTGGTCTACGGCGTGCCGGGGCAGAAGGTCATCGAGGATGTTCCGAGGGCCGGCAAATCGCCGGAGGAAGTTCCGGTGCCGGAACCATCGACAGGTGAGGTGTGGCGGATGTCCCCGCCCGCGGCGGGTGCACCGTCTCCGCTCCGGTTGCCTGTCCCGGAGGTCCTCACGCTGCCGAACGGCCTGAGGATCTACCTGGTCGAACAGCACAATCTTCCGCTCGTTTCCGCCAATATCATTGTCCTGAGCGGAAGCGACCGGAACCCGCTGCACCGCCCCGGATTGGCCTCCTTTACCGCGGAGATGCTGGACGAGGGGACGCGAATTCGGTCGGCGATGGAGATTGCCCGGGCTGCGGAGCAGCTGGGGGCGAGGCTTTCGACGGGCTCGACTGTCGATTACTCCTACGTTTCGATTCGCACCCTGAAGAGAAATCTGGAGCCGGCCTTTGAACTCGCGGCCGATGTATTGCTGAGCCCGGCCTTCCCCAAGTCCGAGATCGATCGTGTGCGTCATGACCGGCTGACGCGGATCATCCAGCAGCGGGACGATCCGTCGACGGTCGCGGGCAAGGCGTTCCTGAGAGCAGTCTACGGTCCGGGGCATCCGTACGGGTTTTCCGAGATCGGGACGGAAGGGTCCAACCGCGATGTCTCGGAAACGGAGCTGGAAGCGTTCTGGCGCGAGGGTTACCTTCCCCAGGACGCTGCGCTTGTGGTTGCAGGTGACGTCACAGCGGGGGAGCTGCGCGACCTGGCGGAGAAACATCTCGGGTCATGGAGGGGTACGGGAGCGCAACCCGAGCCGCCGCCGCTCGCAGAAGCACCGGCGCGCCGCGTTGTGGTCGTCGACAGGCCTGAACTGCCGCAGACCGTGCTCCGGCTCGGCCACGTGGGAGTGCATCGCGCCCACCCGGACTACATTCCTGTCGATGTAATGAACACTGCGCTCGGGGGCCTCTTCTCGAGCCGGATCAACCTCAATCTTCGCGAGGTGCACGGATACACGTACGGAGCGTCGTCGGCGTTCGCGTCCAGGCGTGGCGCCGGTCCTTTCATCGTGGCGACGAGCGTTCGAGCCGACGCGACAGCCGCGGCAATCACGGAGATCCTGCGCGAGCTCGAGAGAATGCGCACCGAGGAATTGACCGCGGACGAATTGATCACCGCGCGCGAATCCATTACCCGGTCGCTGCCGGGCCGGTTCGAGACGACCTCCCAGGCGGCGTCAAGCATCGGCAAGCTTTTCGTCCACTCGTTGCCGTTGGACTACTACAGGACGCTCCCTGTGCGTGTGGATGCGGTTACGGCTGCGGATGCGCTGCGTGTCGCCCGCCGGTTCCTGAGGCCTGACGGGCTTGTCGTTGTGGCTGTAGGCGACCGTGGGCGCATCCTGGGAGGCCTCGAGGCGCTCGGGCTGGGCCCGATTGAGCAGGCTGACCCGGATGGAGAACCTTTGACGAAAGATTCGAAACGATGATGAAGATGCGCAGACCCGAGCATCTCCTCAACCTCCTGCTGGTGTTTGTGCCGGTCGCGGCGTCTCTCGAATGGGTGTTTCACGCCGGGCCGGTGTATGTTTTCGCGAGCTCTGCGCTCGCAATCGTGCCTCTTGCCGGCATCATGGGAAAGGCGACCGAAAGCCTTGCCGACAGGCTCGGCGAAGGGCCCGGGGCGCTGCTCAACGCCACGTTCGGCAATGCCGCGGAGCTTATCATCGCCGTGCTGGCTCTGCGCGCCGGCCTCCACGATCTCGTGAAGGCGTCCATCACGGGCTCCATCATCGGAAACATTCTCCTGGTTTTCGGGTTCAGTACGCTCGTCGGCGGACTGAAACACCAGGCACAGACGTTCAACAAGACAGCTGCCGGTATCGGCTCGACCATGCTGCTGCTTAGTGCCGTAAGCCTCGTTGTGCCGGCGGTGTTTGCCCTCGTGGCGGTAGGGGACGTTCGCGCAGCCGAACGGGAGGTAAGTTTCGAAATTGCGATCGTACTGATCGCCTGTTATACCCTGGGACTGATCTTCAGCCTGAAGACCCACCGGCACCTGTACATGGGCCGGACGCCTGAGCATTCTCCGCAAAACCAGGCCGGACGGAGCGAGTCTTCCTGGAGACCGGCCGGGATTCTGCTCGGATCTACCGCCCTGGTCGCCCTGATGAGCGAGTTTCTCGTCGGTGCCGCCGAGGAGTCCGCCAGAAGCCTGGGCATGAACGACGTCTTCCTGGGCGTGATCCTCGTGGCGATCATCGGAAACGCTGCAGAGCATTCCACAGCCGTCCTGATGGCGCGCAAGAACAAGATGGACATCGCCATCAACATCGCAGTCGGCTCCTCCATCCAGGTGGCACTCTTCGTGGCGCCGGTCCTGGTCTTCATCAGCCATTGGATAGGTCCTTCCCCGATGGATCTTCTGTTCACGCCGCTCGAGGTGATGGCCGTCGTCCTGGCGGCGGTTGTCATGGCCGTGATCACCCAGGATGGCGAGACAAACTGGATGGAGGGTGTGCAGCTGCTGGCCGTTTACGTGATCCTCGGCATCGCCTTCTTTTTCTTCAAATAGTCCCCACTCACATGCGGCGCGGATTTTCAACCCGCCCCGGAGGCTTGAAAATCCGCCGCACATGTTTCAGCGTCTATCTTTGGCTCGCCTTGGTGCAGCCCTCCCGTCGTGGTAATTTTTGTTGGTGATGAAGGCTTCGCCGAACTCAGAGTCACCCCCGGGAGCCTGGATCCTCGATGTTTCCGAGGAGATGGTCAACCGGTACAACGTCCCGGGCCCGCGCTATACCAGCTATCCGACCGCACCGGAATGGGTGGGCGAGTTCGGGCCGGACGATCACGACCGAATCATACGTGAATCGAACGAAGCGAAGCCGTGCCGCCCTCTGTCCCTCTATGTTCACCTCCCTTTTTGCCGGAGTCTCTGTCTCTTCTGCGGCTGTAACGTCGTCATAAACAAGAACCACGAGGTCGCGATCCCCTACCTCGAGAAGCTGAAGTGGGAAATCGACCAGGTGTCGAGTCGCCTGGACCGTGAGCGTCCCGTGGTGCAGGCGCACTACGGTGGCGGCACGCCGACATACTTGAGCCCCGCCCAGCTTGAAGACCTGACCATGCATCTTCGGGAGCGTTTTCGGTTTGCCCCTGATGCTGAGCTCGGAATCGAGGTAGATCCGCGAGTGACGACCGAGGATCATGCCCGCACTCTGCGTCGTGTCGGTTTCAACCGCATATCGATGGGTATCCAGGACTTTAACCCGCTGGTGCAGAAGACGGTTCGCCGGTTCCAGCCTGCCGGGGAAAGCAAGGCGCTGTTCGAACTCTGCCGTTCGCTCGCCTACGAGTCCATCAACATCGACCTGATTTACGGATTGCCGCATCAGACGCCGGAGGGCTTCACGGAATCGGTGGACAGAGTGCTCGAATGGGGGCCGGATCGTGTCGCGATGTTCAGCTACGCCCATGTCCCGTGGATGAAGAAACAGCAGGGCTCGTTCGCCAGGTTCATTCCCCAGGGCATGGAGAAGTTTCGTATCTTCAGGGCAGGGATCGAGCGGTTCACCCGCGCGGGTTACGTTTACATCGGAATGGACCATTTTGCGCGTCCCGACGACGAGCTCTGTGTGGCTCAGCGGAGCCGGACCCTGCACAGGAACTTCCAGGGCTACACGACAAAGGCCGGGGCGGATCTGCTGGGGCTCGGCGTCAGTTCGATCAGCGGCATAGGACGCGCGTACGCCCAGAACTTCCGGGATATCAAGGACTACTATGCCGCAATAGACCGGCAGGTCCTTCCCACCATGAGGGGCATCCGGTTGACGGATGACGACGTGATCCGGCGCGAGGTGATCAGCAGGATCCTGTGCCATTGCGTGCTGCACAAGTCAGAGATAGAACGCGAGTTCCGCTTGTCGTTCGACGAGTATTTTGCGGCCGAGCTCGCCGCCCTCAGACCGCTCGAGAATGACGGCATGGTTGCATTGTCTCCGGACCGGATTTCAGTCACGCGGCTCGGGCGTATCTTTATTCGCAACGTTGGAATGGTTTTCGACAGGTACCTGAGGATACCCAGGGAGAAACCGGTCTTTTCACGTACCCTTTGACGTCTCTCGAGCGGAATTCCATGACAGAAGAAGCAAGCCCTGCTACCCGGGCGAATGCGGGCGTGTTCCTCTTCAACCTCGGCGGCCCCGAAAAACTCGAGGATGTGCGGCCCTTTCTGTACAACCTGTTCTCAGATCCCGACATCATCCGAATCCGGAGCGATGTGCTCCGCAAGATGGTCGCCTGGTTCATCTCGACGGCCCGCCAGCGCAAGTCACGCGACCTCTACCGGCAGATCGGAGGTGGATCCCCGCTGCGCAGGATCACCGAGGAGCAGGCTGTCGCTCTCGCCTCGAAGCTCAAGGAGGCGGGGCATCCTGTTCGGGTTTACGTGGCGATGCGGTGCTGGACCCCGACGATCGATGAAGCCCTGGAGCAGGCATGCCGGGACGGCGTAGACAGGCTGGTGGCCCTCCCTTTGTTCCCGCAATTCTCTTTCACCACCACCGGCTCATGCTTCAACCACCTCAAGAGGCTTCTCGCGGGGCCGCGATTCCGTCCCCGGACATCGAACATGCAGGTGGCCTATGTTGATCCCTGGCCCGAGGAACCGCTCTACATCGAGGCACTGGCTGATCTCGTGCGCGCAGCGCGCGGCAGGTTCAGCACGGACAACCCGGGTGAGATCCACCTGCTGTACAGCGCCCATTCGATCCCTGCCCGCTACGTGACGGAGGGCGACCCGTATCTTCAGCAGACCCAGAAGACCGTGCGTCGTGTCAACGATCTGCTGGAAAACGCCCATCCCTTCACGCTCTCGTTCCAGAGCAGGGTGGGACCGGTGAAGTGGCTTGAGCCTTCGACGAGCGAGGTCATTGCCGAACTCGGTCGGGCCCGTGCGGAGCACGTTCTGGTGATCCCGATCAGCTTCGTATCCGACCATATAGAGACTCTTCAGGAGATCGACATCGGCTACAAGCAGCTGGCGGCAGAATGCGGCATCAGGGAGTTCGACAGGGCTCCTGCGCTGAACACCCATCCCAAGTTCATCGACGCCCTCGCTCGGATTGCCGTGAGGAGTATGTAGGTCGCACAAGCAGCCGTCAGCTCTCAGCCTCCAGGCGGATTGCTCAAGAGCCCCGCATGCGTCTGAATGGAAAGAATTGTGTGACAGAGATGGTGTAAAATCGCTCTTCAGTGACTTGAGGAACCTTCAGCGGCTCGAGCCTTCGGCCCGGAGGCTCGGGATCCGCACCTGAAACATGTCTGCGGCCAGGAAGCACGTCATCGTTATCGGCGGAGGTGTCTCGGGGCTGACCTGTGCCTATCGGCTTCAGCAGCGCGGCTGGAACGTCACTGTCCTGGAGGCCGCCAATCGTGTCGGCGGTTTCCTGCAGAGTGCGAGCCACCCTGCGGGTTTCAAGCACGAAGAGGGGCCGCTATACTTCGTCGATGGCCACCGACTCATGGCCCTGATCAGGGAAATCGGCCTGGACTCCGACCTCGTGACTGCGGACCTCATGCTGCCCAGATATGTCTACCACCGGCGCGCCTTGCACCCTCTTCCATTTACCCTTCGTGCACTCCTGTCGACGCGATTGATCGGTCTGGGATCCAAGTTGAGGGCCCTGCGTGACTCTCTGCGCAGAGCCGGATCGGACGGGATCGGAGAGAGCGTCGCGGATTTCATAGCCTGGCGTTTCGGGCGCGAGGTCCTGCAGAGAATTGCGGCACCGGTCGTAGCCAGCACGCACGCCGGCGACGTGAACCGTCTCTCCGCGCGGTTTGTCTGCCCCGATTCACTCCGCGAGACGCGTGATACCGCGAGTGCCTTGAAGGGTTTCGTCCGGGGCTGCCACGACTCCGGATCAGGCGGCAATGGGGAACGGCTCTGTTCCTTCAGGAAGGGCCTGCACGACCTTCCGCGGCGTCTGGCTGAGAGGCTTGGGAAGGAGAACGTCGAACTCGGGGTCCAGTTGAAGAGGATCGTTCCAGCCGCGCAGAATGCCCAGGGCAGGTTTCTCTTTCAACTGGTCCTGAGCGACGGTGAGCGCGAAACCCAGGCCGACGCGGTCGTATTCGCCGCGGGCGCATTTCGCACGGCGGAGATGGTGGAACCCTTCGCCGACAAGCTCGCACAGGAACTTTTTGCCGTCGAGCATCCCCCGCTCACCGTCGCCTCCGTCGCCTACAACAGGGAGGACGTTGCCCGCGCCACCGAAGGTTTCGGCGTGCTGGTGCCCGGCGATCAGGGAGTTCGCATGCTGGCCTGTATCTGGATTTCTTCCATCTTCCCCGAGCGTGCGCCTGAGGGGCTCGTACTGATGAGAGTTCTGCTGGGAGGCGCCACGGACACCGATATCGCGCTCGCGGGTGATGACAAGATCATAGCCGTGTTGAAGAGGGACCTGAAATCCACGCTCGGAATCATCATCGCGCCGGAGGTGGTTGCCATGCAGAGGTATGAGCGGGCTCTGCCGCAGTACACCCTCGGGCACGAGCATCGTGTGCGGCGGATCGAGGCGGAATCCGCGAAGATACCCGGGATGTTTCTCACGGGTAACTACCTGCGTGGCTTCTCGATCGGAACATGCGTGCGTACGGCCGAAGAAACGGCCGAGCAGGTAACTGCATATCTGGAGAAGAACAGCACGCTGCCGAGGGGACGGTCAGCTTCCTAGGAGCTTCCGGACCTCTTCCCTGAGGCGGGTCCCCATGCTCGCGCTGAACCCCATCTGGATGTCCCGTACGATCCCCTTCTGGTCGATCAGAACCTGCATCGGGATCGATTCGCTTCCGTAGGCTCTCCCGACTTTGCCTTCCTCGTCAAGAAGGACCCTGGAGCGGATGCGCTGCGCGGTGACGTACTGGCGCACCTCATCCAACGGTTCCTGCAGATTCACCGCGAGCAGGACCAGTTCGTTCGGATATTCCTTCTGCAGGTCCTCGAGCAACGGCATACTGAGCCGGCAGGGGCCGCACCAGGTTGCCCAGAAGTCGACCAGAACGATCTTTCCCTGATACTGGGTAAGCGATACGGCGTTGCCGGAGAGATCGGGAAGCTTGAATTCGGGTGCCGGCCGCCCGATTTCCAGTGCTTCGGAGGTGCGCGGACCGACGCAATTGAGGGATATGCCGCCGGTTGCCAGCAGCGTGATCAAGATCAGCAGCCTCTGCTTCATTTTCCCGTCCTCTCCAGCAGCATCCGCGGCGGGGGAACTCGCGCGAAAAGGCAGATTATATCAGTCCCGATGTTCGGGTGAATAGCTATCAGCGGTCAGATCTCAGCATCTCCGGAATTCAGAATGCAGGATTGAGAAGTGCTTGCCCGTGCCGGGCCGGAAGGATAAGAATTGAACTCTGAAGACTTGGTATTGATCAGGAGACGAAAATGGGTCCACTGACACGACATGCACCGGTACAGTCTGCAGATCTT
>JAFNAH010000340.1 GCA_017860075.1 Acidobacteriota bacterium
CGGTCTTTGCCACCATGATGATGGTGGCCCTGGTGGTCCTGGGTCTCTTTTCATACCGGGGACTCTCGACCGACCTGTTCCCGGACGTCGAGCTGCCCGTGGTCAGCATCGTGACCACGTATCCCGGGGTTGCTCCCGAGACAGTCGAGACCGAAGTCACCAAGCGGATTGAAGAAGCCGTCAACCCGATCGAGGGCGTCCGTCATATCACGTCCACATCGAGCGAAGGATTCTCGAGCGTGGTGGCGGAGTTCGAGCTTGGCACGAACATCCACACCGCCGCACAGGACGTGCGCAGCAAGGTAAGCGCGCTGCGCCGCCTTTTTCCGGACGGCGTGGAAGAGCCGGTCATTCAGCGCCTGGATTTCGCGGAAATCCCGATCGTTTCGATTTCAGTGACCTCACCCCGGCTCGATGCCAAGCAGCTGACCACGCTGTCGGAAAAGATCGTCAAGAAGAGCCTGGAGACCGTCGAGGGCGTCGGCAGCGTAACCATCGTCGGCGGCGAGCGGCGTGAGATTCACATCCTCCTCGACCTCGACCGGATGAAGGCTTACAACATCACGGTCCCCGAGGTCGTGAGCGTTCTGCGCGGAGAGAACCTGGACGTGCCTGCCGGCAAGATCGAGCATGGGCCGATGGAGGAGCTGGTCCGGGTGCGCGGCAAGGCTGCCGATCCGGCAATGTTCGAAAACCTGATCATCAAGTCGATCCGCGGCGTTCCCGTCTATCTGCGCGAACTGGCGGGTGTGAAGGATGCGTACGAGGAGCAGCGCTCGCTCGCGCTGGTCGACGGAAAGCGTTCGGTGGCGCTGGAGATCCGCAAGCAGTCCGGCAGCAACACCGTGGATGTCGCCAGGGGGGTCAAGGCGGCAATCCCGCGGCTCAACACCGAGCTCCCCGGCGGCGCCACGCTGCGTGTCGTGCGCGACACCTCCGTCTTCATCGAGGAATCGGTCGCCGACGTGCAGACGACGCTGATTCTCGGCGCTCTCTTCACCATACTGGTGGTTTATGTCTTTCTGAACAGCTGGCGCAGCACGGTGATCACCGGGCTCACACTTCCGATCTCGGTCATATCGGGATTCATCGCGATGCGGGTTCTGGGCTTTACGCTCAACGTCCTGACTCTCATGGGCCTCTCGCTGGCGATCGGACTCCTCATCGACGACGCCATCGTCGTGCGCGAAAACATCGTCCGCCACATGCAGCAGGGACGCGACCACTTCGAAGCGGCCCGGATGGGCACATCTGAGATCGGACTTGCGGTCATGGCGACGACCTTCACGATCATAGCCGTCTTCGTGCCCGTTGCTTTCATGGGCGGCATCATCGGCCGCTTCTTTTACGAGTTCGGCATCACAGTAGCCTTTGCCGTGCTCGTCTCCCTGTTCGTGTCTTTCACCATGGACCCGATGCTCTCCTCCCGCTGGTACGATCCTGCGATCGAGGCAGGTATCCGGAGGAGAGGGATCGCGCGCGTGCTGGCCGTCTTTGACCGCCAGTTCGAGAGGCTTCACGGAGTCTACGAGCGGGTCATCTCATTCTCTCTCCGGCATCGGGTTCTGGTTGTGTCGGTCGCCCTGGTCACCTTCATCGGCAGCCTGGCACTCGCGCCTCGACTCGGGAGCGAATTCTTTCCGAACTACGATCGCGGGGAATTCCAGGTTTCGTTCAGGGCCGCCCCGGAAAGCAGCATCGAACAGTCCGAGGCGATCGCCAGGGAGATCGGGGACCTTATTTCGCGGCAGGAAGGCATCCTCTACACGTTCACGACCATCGGTGCCGGCCCCACAGGCGCTATCAACGCCGGCTCTTTCTATGTGAAGCTCACACCAAAGCACGAGCGCCAGCTCCCTTACTATGAATTGAGGGAGCGTATCCGCCGTGAATTGGCGTCCTTCGGCCGGGCCAAGGTCAGCGTGGAAGATGTCGAGGAGTTCGGCGACGCCAAGCCGATCCAGGTCAGCGTGCGGGGCCAGGACCTCGACAGGCTCGATGAGATGTCACAGCAGATCAGCCGGATTATGAAGTCGGTTCCGGGTGCGGCGGATGTGGATCGCAGCCTGGAGCGGGACAAACCGGAAGTGGAGGTTCGCGTCGACCGGAAGCTGGCTTCGGATCTGGGTGTCAGACTCGATGCACTGGCGATGACTCTGCGCGCAATGCTGAACGGCGAGGTCGCCACTCAGTTCGAGGACACTGACGGCGATTCGTACGATGTGCGCGTACGCCTGGAATCCAGGCAGAGACGGTCCATCGAGACGCTGGCGGACGTGGAGGTCGTGAGCACGAAGAAGGACGCTGCCGGCCAGGACATGCTCATACCGGTGAACCAGGTCGCGACTTTCGGCCGGGGGGCCAGCCCCTCTCAGATCCGCCGCATGGACCTGGTTCGGGAGGTCAGAGTCACCGCGAATACCTCCGGCCGGTCCCTCGGCGAGGTTATCGAGGAAATCCGGCAGCGGGTCGCGGGAATGAAGATTCCGCCGGGCTATTCGATCGTCTATACCGGCCAGGCGGAAGACATGGCGGAGAGTTTCGGGTACATCAACGACGCGCTTCTTCTGGCCGTGATATTCATCTACGTAATTCTGGCCTCGCAGTTCGGCAGTTTTACCCACCCCCTCTCGATCATGCTTTCCCTCCCGCTCTCCCTCATCGGAGTGGTAGGAATGCTCTGGCTCGCCGGCGACACCCTGAACATGATGTCGCAGATCGGGCTGATTCTGCTCATGGGGCTGGTGACCAAGAACGCCATCCTGTTGGTGGACTACACGAACAGGCTTCGGAGATCGGGCATGCCGCGCACCGAGGCGCTGGTGAAAGCCGGGAGCACCCGGCTGCGCCCGATCGTGATGACCACGCTGGCCATGATTTTCGGGATGATCCCGCTTGCATTCGAAATCGGGGCGGGATCCGAAATGCGTGCGCCTATGGCCAGGGCCGTCATCGGCGGTCTGATCACTTCCACGCTCCTGACGCTCGTCGCCGTCCCGGTAGTCTACTCGCTCCTGGACGGCCTGACTAACAGACTGATGGGCAGGAAGTCAACTGCCTCCACGGTTGCCCCTCAGGGACAGTAACTCATGCGCCGGATGCGCACCCACGTGCAGGAAAACGGCGGTGCTGCTTCCGCTGTCGGTATCGGCATCGGCATCGGAATCGGGTTCGCAGCCGCGATCGCTTTCGGTGTTTGTGGCAAGGCATGGCCTGAGCGGGTCAATCACGATCGCCGACTGCGGTTGCGACGCCGATACCGATTCCGACCCCGACGGGCTGTTGTCGTAGTTCTATTTTCGGGACAGGCGGCCGAGGAGCGTGGGAGCGCCCTGATCGGGTAGCTTTTTCCCTCGCAGCCGGGCGCGAAGGGTCCTCGCCGTCGGAATCGGAATCGGGTTCGCAATCGCCATCGATGCCGGCAGTCAGAGCAACCGACGGGCCTTGAGCTCGTGCTGTCTTTCCGTCGG
>JAFNAH010000341.1 GCA_017860075.1 Acidobacteriota bacterium
TCCTCAGCCACCGCCTTACCCGCGATCAGCTGGACACTGCTCTCGCGATGCAGCGGAAGGTGTGCGAGGGCCGCCTGGGGGAATGGCTCGTGCGGCTCGGCTTTGCCGAGGAGCACCACATAACCCAGGCTTTGTCTCAGCAGTGGGGAGTGCCGGTGATCGATCTCGCACACTGCGATGTCCAGCCCGGCATCGCGAGGCTCGTGCCCGGGCGCGTTGCGAGGTGTGCCGGGCTGCTCCCGGTCGGCTATGACGATCGCCAGCACGCCCTTCTGGTTGCCATGAGCAACCCGATTGATTTCGGATGCCAGGGTGCACTCCGCCGCATGCTCCGGATGGAAATCGTGCCCTTCGTCGCGGATCAGTCCGCTGTGAACGCGTCGATCGAGCGCTGCTACGCACCGGCCGAGACGGACATCGCGGGCTGCAGCACCTTCGACTCTCGATCGGAGCTGCTCGCCCTGGTGCGCCGGCGAGTTCGCGATGCCGTTTCCGAGCGGGCGGTGAATTGTGAGTTCGAGGTACTCGAAGACTACACCTGGTTGCGCCTTGATTTTCAGGGCGGGTCGAAGCACGAGATCTACCGGCACACGGCTCCCTGTCTGACGGATCCCGCAGCCGAGAGCGTGAATCCGGCACGACTCGCCTATGCGGGCGTCAACTAGGGGAGCAGGACGGTTTTGCCCACTTTCCGGGCAAGAATTGCCGCTTTGCCCCGGGCATCTGAAGCGCCGGGTCCGCGGAGTGCCAAAAGGGGTGTGAGCGTCGTGCATGCGCCGCAGAGTAGATGTGGCACAGATATTGCAAGCGTACTGGATAGTCACCGAAGCGATTTTGATTCAGGCAGACAGGAAGGCCGACAGTGAACAGCGGATTGTATACGGCGTTTTCGGGATTGCGGGCCGAGATGACGGCCCTGGATATGGCTTCTCACAACCTTGCCAATGTCAACACGGTTGGCTTCAAGGAGGGACGGGCCTTTTTCACTCTCCTCAACCAGACACTGAACGACCAGGACTCATCCCAGGTGGGTGCCGCAGTCAACAACCAGGTGGTCCTGGCGGAAGGCGCGCTGAACGAGAGTGACGGCTCGCTTCTGGCTACGGGCCGCGACCTGGACATCGCTCTTTCAGGCAGCGGGTACCTGACCGTGCAGACGCCGCGGGGCTTGCGCTACACGCGCGACGGCGGCCTGGCGATCGGCAGGCAGGATTTCCTGACCACCCGCGATGGATACGTCCTGCTGGGCGAAAACGGTCCCATCCAGTTGGGCCAGGGCAAGGTGCGCATCGATGAGCAGGGATCTGTCTACCTTGATGGAAACCTCATGGACCGTTTGAAGCTTGTCACTTTCAATGATCCGCGCGCCCTGCAGCGTGAGGGAGCCGCGCTCATGGCTCCGGTCAGCGACAAGATGAAGGCTGTGCCTGCACAGCTGCAGGTCCGGCAGGGATACCTGGAACAATCCAACGTGAATGCGATCGCCGGAGTGGTCGGGATGGTCGGCATCCTGCGCCATTTCGAGGCGATTCAGAAGAGTGTCAACCTGCTCATGAACGAAGTCAACGCCAAGGCCATCGATAGGCTCGGCCGCTAGGAGCGAAAATGTTACGTGCCCTGTATACAGCTGCAAGCGGAATGAATGCGCAGCAGCTCAACATCGACAACATCGCGCACAACCTCGCCAACGTGAATACCATCGGTTTCAAGTCGAGGCGCGCGGACTTCCAGGACTTGCTCTACCAGAACCTCCGCCAGGCGGGCGCGGCGAGCACCGCCACCACGGATATCCCGGTAGGGCTTCAGATAGGACTCGGAACCAAGCCTGTCGCCACCGAGATTCTTCTGACTCAGGGCGATTTCTCCGCCACGGAGAATCCGCTCGACATGGTTATCGAAGGGCAGGGCTTCTTCCAGGTGCGGCTTACCGACGGCCGGACCGCGTATACGCGGAACGGCAGCTTCCACCTGGACCGCGACGGGAACATGGTGACTGCCGACGGTGACTTTCTGGATCCCCAGATATCGATTCCGCAGGACCAGGTGAGCGTGACAATCGGCGCGGATGGAACCGTCTCCGTCCTGCAGGCCGGGCAGACCCAGCCGCAGCAGGTCGGCAGAATCGAGATCGCCAACTTTCAAAATGCAGCCGGGCTGCAGGCTATCGGCAAGAACCTTTACCTCGCCACCCAGGCTTCCGGCGAGGCAATTGTCGGTACCCCGGGCGAGAACGGCCTCGGCACGCTGCTATCGGGTTTCGTGGAGCAATCAAACGTCAGTGTCGTGGAAGAAATGGTCAACATGATCGTGAGCCAGCGGGCATACGAAGCCAGTTCCAAGGTGATCCGCACCGCAGACGAGATGCTGACGCAGGCAAACAACGTCGTCCGCTAGAGTAAGAAAATGAAGCGAGCTCCGCACTCTCTCCTCACCCCCCACCCTCTCTCCTCAAATGCACGGTTGTCCGTGCGGGCATTTCCTCGAGATCCTGCCCGCCCAGGCAGCCTCCGCCTCACCTCTTGCCAACTTACCCGGAAGAACTGTTTCCGGGTCATGCCACATCTGCTACATCGTTGGTTCTGCCCTGGGTTGGGTGAGGGGAGTATGAGGGGCTCGCTTACGGCAGTTGTCGTGATTCTCTTCGCCGGCCTTCTGTCGAATGCCGGCGGCGTTGAGAATCGCGCCGACCTGTCTCTGATCCTGAGAGAAACGGCGGTGGTCAGCGGGCCCGAGATTCGTCTGGGCGATCTGGCTGACCTGCCGGCAGCAGTCGACGGCAGGTTTGCCGGCCTGGCCGGTCTTTCAATAGGCCCTTCCCCGATGCCCGGCGAGACCCGGATCGTAACGCGCACTGAGGTCGGCAGGATTCTGGAAGCCGCAGACCTCCCCGGCGTCACCGTTGCCGGTGCGCCTTCGGTTCGCATCTCGCGCTCGAGTCGTTCCCTTACCCAAGGTGAAGTTGCACAGGTTTTAAAGAGTCACATCGCGTCTGTCACCGCCTGGGAGCCCGACGAGATCGAGGTCCGATCGATACGGAACCTGAAGGATGTCCTGGTTCCCGAGGGGAATACCGCCCTCCGCTTCATCCTGAAGTCTCCTCCGTCGAGCTTCCGAAACCTGCTTCTTCCCCTGGAAGTATCTGTGGACGGCAGGTCCGCACGGACGGTCTGGATCATGGCGGATGTCCGTATCAACGCCACCGTCATGCAAGCCGCAAGAATGCTGCCGTTCGGAACCGCCCTGACGGGCGACGACATCCGGCCGGCACGGATTGAGATCACCGATCCACGTGCAGCCTGCGTCCGCAAAGCTGAGGCGGCAACCGGCAAGGTCTTGCGGCGCAGTATCAGGATAGGCGAGCTGATCACCGAAGACGCGCTTTCGGATCCCCTGGTTGTGCGTAGCGGCGACACCGTGCGCCTTCGCCTCGAGCAGCAGAACATCCGCCTGGTCATCCTGGCTCGAATCTCTTCGGCCTGGAAAAGCAGGTCAGTGAGCTTCCGGCCCTGATAAACGGCAAGTCCACGTCTGCCTTCAAAGGCGCCGGGTCGACCAGTCGGACTTCGAGCCTTGTCACCAACGTGTCTGCACGTGTTGTTGATGTACTGCCGAACGGCTACCTGGTTGTCGAAGGCGCCCGCGAGGTCCGCCTGAATAACGAAAACCAGACAATCACTATCACAGGGATTGTGCGCCCCGTCGACATCAGCCAGAACAACGTGGTCCTTTCCTCGGCCATCTCGCAGATGTCCGTAAATGTCCATGGAAAAGGTTTGGTGAGTCAGCCTCTAAACCCGGGATGGCTTTTCAAGATTCTCAACGGAATCCTTCCTTTCTGATATGGGTCTGATGATGAAGCGTCTCAGCCTTGCCCTGTTTGTTGTACTTGCCCTGCTCCCCTGGGCCCCGCCTGGTAACGCTGCCAGTCGTGTCAAGGATGTAGCCGCGTTTGAGGGAGTCCGTGACAACCAGTTGGTCGGGTACGGGCTCGTCGTGGGATTGAACGGGACTGGCGATCGGAGCCAGACGTTCTTTTCGACCCAGACTCTTGCCAATATCCTCGAGCGCAGCGGCATCACGATTTCCCCCGACAGGGTGCGTGTCAAGAATATTGCAGCCGTCATGGTGACCGCCAACCTGCCGCCGTTCGTCCGGCAGGGGAGCCGTATCGATGTAACCGTGAGTTCGATCGGCGATGCGCAAAGCCTGCAGGGCGGTGTCCTCATCATGACCCCTCTCAAGGCGGCCAACGGCGAAACCTATGCCACAGCCCAGGGGAATGTCGCTCTCGGCGGCTTCAGCGCCGGCGGTCGGGCCAACAGTGTCCAGGTAAACCACCCGACCGCAGGCAGGATTACCAACGGTGGGCTTGTCGAAAGGGAAGTCCACGTGGAATTGACAGGCAAGGCGCGCCTGAACCTGGTCCTTCACAGCAACGACTTCACGACTGCGAGCCGCGCGGTGCAGGCAATCAATCAGGCTGCGGGGACGGGCGTTGCTTCAGCGCTGGATGGCCGCACCATAGCCGTCAACATCCCCCCGGCCTACAACGAACGGGTGGTTGAGTTCATGGCGCTCGTCGAGAACGCGACCATGGAAGTGGACTCACGGGCGAAAGTCGTGCTGAACGAAAAGACCGGGACGGTGGTCTTCGGAAAGGAAGTCAAGATCTCCCAGGTCTCCGTCGTGCACGGAAGCCTGTCGCTTCAGGTCGGGACCATTTACAGCGTGTCCCAGCCGGAGCCTTTTTCCGCGGGTCGGACCACGGTGGTGCCGGAGCGAACGGTGAATGCGCAGGAGGAAAAGGCTAAAGCCGTCACCCTCAAGGAAGGAGCGACTGTGGAGGACATCGTCAGGGCGTTGAACAGCATTGGCGCAACGCCGCGCGACGTGATCGCCATCCT
>JAFNAH010000342.1 GCA_017860075.1 Acidobacteriota bacterium
GTGGCGGAGAGGGTGGGATTCGAACCCACGTACAGCCTTTTGGGCCGTAATCCGATTTCGAGTCGGACCCGTTACGACCTCTTCGGTACCTCTCCGGCGCATGAATCTACCAAAAATCCCGGACTTAACCAAACCGAATCTGGGAGGGGATGTGGTGGCTCAGTCGTTGTCGGGGGCCATGCTGGACAGGGTGGATACGCATCGCTGAGGCATGACCACCCGCGGTCGCCGGAACATGCATCCGTCCCCGGCGGTGGTCGGAGTGATAGAATGAAATGACGGATTCTGAGATGCCGGGACAGTCTGCGTACACGAGAATGGGGAAGCTGTCGGCCATAGTTACGATACTCCCGGCATCCATGGCCGCGGGCTGGTTCCTGGGATACTATCTGGTTGACAAGCTGTTCGGCACGTTCCCCTGGGGGGCGGTGTCGGCGACTCTCCTTGGGGCGGGTGCGGGCTTCTACGAGATCATCCAAATCCTCGCAATCGATCGGCGGGACTCAAGTGGCTAGCCAGCGCAGCGCTTCTTTAGAACGGCGCCTGTTCCGGATCGGGCTGATCCTGACGGCAACAGCCTCATTAGTCGCCTTCCTCTGGTCCGGCCTGGCAGCCGCCGTTTCCTGCATCGCCGGCGGAGCGCTGGCCGCCGTCAGCATGCATTGGCTGAACCGCACCGTCTCGGCCGTCGTCAGCCCCCATCCGAGGGCCTCTAAACGCTCGGTTTTGCTGGGTTATGTGATTCGGCTCATGTTGATTCCACTGTGCCTGTATGCTATGCTGCGCCTTCATTTTTTGAGCATCCCCGCGGTGGTTGGAGGATTTGCGGCCTTCACTTTCGCGGCTTTGATCGAAGGTATCCTCGAAGCGGCAGGCAGGCGCCCCGATAGCGATGCACGAGCAGAGTGAACTCGGCCTTCTACTGAACGAACACGTTTTCGACCCTATTGCGCGCGCTCTGGGTTTTCACGTCACCGAAGGGCATCATGCTGTTCCCGATCAGATCGTGATGGCCCTGCTGGTCGCGATGGGGATCATCGGATTCGCGATCTGGCTGCGCGGCAGGCTGAGCGTGGAGAAGCCGGGCCGGATGCAGCATATCGTGGAGGTTCTCCTGGAGGCGCTCCAGGGGCTGATGAAGGAGGTAATCGGCCGGGATCCCCGCCCGTACATGCCCCTGATATTCTCGCTGGCGTTCTACATTTTTGCCGGCAATGTCATCGGGCAGGTTCCGGGCTTCATTTCCCCCACCAGCAACCTGAACATCACCGTCTCCTGTGCGATCTGCGTTTTCATGTACTACAACTACCAGGGGATCAGAAAGCACGGCGTCCTGGGTTACCTGAAGCACTTCGCCGGCCCGGTCTGGTGGCTGGCATGGCTGCTGTTCCCGGTTGAGATCGTCAGCCACATGGCGCGACCGTTCTCCCTCAGTATGCGTCTGTTCGGCAACATCTTCGCCGAGGAACTGATCATCGGGTCGCTCAACAAGTACATCTTCCCGTTCCTGGTTTCGCTGCCGGTGATGTTCCTCGGTCTGTTCGCAAGCACGATCCAGGCATTCATTTTTGTCCTGCTGACAGGTGTGTATATTTCAGGGGCCGTCGAGGAGTCCCACGACGAGTCCCACTCGGATGAACACAAACAAGCTATAGTCCACGGCCAGCAGCAAGAGGCGGCGGCCTGACGCTCGAATTGCGGCTTTACCGCTGCCGGCCGAAATGGGAAAGGAGTCTGGCAATGAGCAGAAGGTTGGCGATGATGTTTCTTCTTGGGACGGCGGCACTGCTGATCGCGGCGCCGGTCTTTGCGCAGGGTGAAGCCGGGGCAGCTCCCGCGGGCGGAGGGGGTACCAGTCAGTGGCTGTTGATCACGTCCGGATTCAGCATGGCGCTGGCGGCTGCCGGTTGCGGCTACGCGCAGAGCCGGGCGCTTACGGCCGCGTGCGAAGGCGTGTCGCGCAATCCGGGTGCCACTGACACGATCCGCATTTTTACGTTCCTCGGACTGGCCTTCATCGAATTCCTCGCCCTGCTGACGTTCGTCGTCATCATGCTTCTGTTGTACCGCTGATCGATGGCTGCCGTGCTTCGGACGGCCAGCGCAGAAGTGCAGATACCGCCGGGAGCCCGCCAGGGCCCCGGCGGGCGCGGCGCGGCATGTTGGCGGCAGGGATGCGCGGCTAGTCTTCCATCTCGTGAATCGTCGTGAGCCGTCGCAGCTCGAAATCCTTCTTGCCTGATGGTGTGACGATCTCGACAACCTCGCCCAACTGTTTCCCGAGCAGGCTGCGTCCTATGGGTGAAGTAATAGAGATCAAACCAGCGGCTACGTCGGACTCCTCGGGGCTCACAAGCCTGTACTCGATTTCCTTCTCACTCTCGTAATCGTAGAGCATGACCTTTGAGCCGTAGGCTGCCCTGTCCAGGGGGATCTTGTCGAGGTTCACCAGCGACAACGACGCGAGCCGTTTCTGTATCTGCGCCTTCCGCTGCTCCAGGAAGTGCTGTCGCTCCTTTGCCGCCTTGTACTCGGCGTTCTCGCTCAGATCGCCGTGCTCGCGGGCCCGGAGTATTTCCCTGGGCAGCTCAACGCGCAGCTCGCGCTCGATCGCTGTCAGGTCGTCCTGCAAACGCTTGCGCACGTCTATCATTTCGATGGTTGCTCCTGCGTCGGAAGGTCACAGGGCCTATTTTAAGGTCAGGACCGAGTTGCTGGCAAGGTGCAGGAGCCCGCTAGGCTGGATCCCCAGCCAGAAGACTCCCACCGCACATATCGCGATGATTGCCAGCACGGAGTGGTTGATAGGCTCAGGCTCGGGTTCGCCCTGCGACGGCTCCCTCATGTACATGAACACCATGACGCGGAAATAGTAGTAGACCGAGATCACGCTGTTGAGCACGGCGATGATCACGAGCCCGAGATAGTGGGGGAGAGCCGAGCTGAAGAGATAGAACTTGCCGATGAACCCGCCTGTCAGGGGGATCCCGGCCAGTGAAATGAGAAAGACCGACAACGCCGCAGCGGCGAACGGCGCCCTCTGTCCCAATCCCGCGTAGTCGTCGAGGTTTACGCTCTTGTCTCCCTGGCGGCTCAACGACAGGACGATGGTAAGCGCGCCGAGGTTCATGACCGCATAGATGACGAGGTAGAAGAGGACCGCCCCATAGCCGCTGCGCGTATTGGCCACCAGGCCTATCAGTATGTATCCCGCGTGCGCGATGGCTGAGTAGGCCAGCATGCGCTTGATGTTCGTCTGCTGAACGGCGACGACGTTTCCGAGCGTCATCGTGAGAATACTCACGGCCCAAAGCAGGGAAGTCCAGTCCCCTGCCAGCGACGGGAAGGCTTCAGCCAGGACCCTCGCCAGCGCGGCGAAAGCCGCGGCCTTAGGCCCAACGGTCATGAACGCGGTGACCGTCGTGGGGGCGCCTTCGTACACGTCCGGCGCCCAGGCATG
>JAFNAH010000343.1 GCA_017860075.1 Acidobacteriota bacterium
TATGGGGAGAGCGGCAAACAGGTCAAGGGACAAACGTAAAATGGTGCGTAGCGCCTCGCGTCGAGCCGAATGGCGCTTACGCAATCCCAGGCGGACAGCGATAACCTTGCAGCTGAAAGCATGCACATGAGGACTCGCTCTGTCAGCAGGAGACGCCATGCAAGAAGACGATTCCCGCTGTTTTGCATACGGCAGGCAGTACCGGGGTGATTTTTCGAGCGGCAGGCTTTCGATCCCCAAAGAAGGCGTGCGGTTCGAGTGTATAAAGAACGACGGCAGCCGGGAGTGGAAAGAACTGCACGACCGGGCCGCGAAAGGCGCCGTTTTTTCGGCACGACGCATCCTGTCGGCTCCGGCGTGCAGGCCTGCGGCCGGCCCACCGGACGACTTCGTGGGACGCGTCATCTGCTTGAGGAGGAGAGGTGGTTCGTCATCCCTCCCGGGTCCGGGGAAGCCCGTCTGGTGCTTCCTGTTCGCGGGAAGCGATGCTGCGGTCGGGCTGAGTCTTTTCTTTGCCGGGCATTCCGATGGCAGGGAAGACATCGTATACCCGGTCGTCGGCGATCAGGTGCGCCCCCTCGGTGCCCAGCCGGATGAAGTGAGGGCAGTACTTGCGACTGTCCCCGCCGATGCATCGGTCGACACAAAAGAGGTCCGTGTCGGTGCAGTTGGCACACTGGCCGAGCGAGACGCAGACTTTGGGCACCGTTACCCCGCATTCCGTGCAGATCGTGAACAGGTTCTCGCTGACCCGGTAGTGATCACAGCTGGAGAGGGCCGTGTTGTTTTCGAGGAAACCGTAGATGCGGCAACCCATGAAGAGATGAGGGGAACCCTGTGTGTCGGCTTCGATCTCCTTGAGGCTCTCGTCGACCCAGTGGATGCAATTACGGCAATTTATCATTTTCCGGCTTCGCTCGCTTGCGGCGCTTTACCCACTCCGGCTTGATATTCTGGCGTTCTCTTGCGATCGCCAGTGCGTCCGGCGGGACATCCTGCGTAATGCAGCTCCCGGCCGCGACATAAGCCCCCCGCCCGACCCGGATGGGGGCCACAAGCTGGCAGTCGCTGCCGATAAAAGCACCGTCCTCGATAATGGTAGCATGCTTGCGGGCGCCGTCGTAATTGCAGGTGATCACCCCGGCGCCAATGTTCACGTCACGCCCGATGCTTGCATCCCCGAGGTAAGCGTGGTGTGCGGCTTTGCTCCCCTCTCCCAGAGTGGACCTCGCCAACTCGACGAAGTTGCCGAGCCGGCAACGGCCACCCACTGAGGACCCGTCTCTGACGCGGGCGAACGGCCCCACGGTCGCCCCATGGCCGATGTGCGAATCGGTGATGAGACAGGAGTCCAGAACCGTGACGTCGGGCTCGATGACGGTGTCCCGGATCCTGCAGCCGGAATGGATGGTGACGCCTTCGCCCACCCTGGTTGTTCCCTGAAGCGTCACCATCGGGTGAACGGTGACATCCTTCTCCACGACGACATCCAGGTCAACGTAGGTGGACTCGGGATCGACAAGCGAAACCCCTCTTGCCATCAACTCCTGGTTCTTCCGCAGGCGAAGAGTTCGCGAGGTTGCGGCAAGCTCGGCGCGGGTGTTGATACCCTGAAGCTCCGGGAAGTCCTCGTGGAGGAGGGCTTCTATTCGCGCGCCCGCTTCGCGCTGGATCGACACGATGTCTGTCAGATAGTACTCACCCTGCGCATTCTTGTCGGATATACGGTCGAGCGCGGCAAGCATGGGCGGGATCCGGAAGCAGTACAGGCCGGGGTTGATCTCCCTGATTGCCCGCTGTTCCGGCGTCGCGTCCTTCTCTTCGATGATCGCTTCGATCCTGCCCGACGCGTCGCGCAGGATTCGGCCGTAGCCGAATGGATCGTCCGTCTCTGCAGTCAGCAGGGTCGTGGCCGCTCCACTCCCGCGGTGGTGCTCCAAGAGCTTCCGCAGCGTCTCGTGCCTTATCTTCGGCGTGTCACCGTATAGAACCAGGAGATCTCCCGACATCCCTTCCAGGAGGTCCCGCGCGACCATTACCGCATGACCGGTGCCGCGTTGTTCGGTCTGCAGAACGAAGTTCACATCACTCCCCTTCAGGGAGGCGCGGACGAGATCCGCGTCGTAACCGATAACGACGATTATTCCATCGGGTTGGAGCAGCCTGGCCGCGTCGCAGATGAGGCGTAACATAGGGACGCCGCATATCGGGTGGAGCACCTTGGCGCGGCTGCTCACCATGCGCGTGCCTTTGCCGGCAGCCATTATGAGGACATTGAGGTCTTTCATAGGGAAGCGGAAATCTGCCGGACCTTTCGATCGTCGCGCGATTCGAGGCAGGTGCCGTAAGCCGCACGAATCGCAGCGGTCAGCCGGCCTGGGTCGTGCCGGATGACTTTGCCGGGCGCCAGCATCCGGGCCTCGTAGATCTTCAGTCCGAGGTCGTGCAGGCGGGCGTGGTCACTGATCACGGGAGTGGAGCCTTGAAGCCTGTATCGTGCCGCCTCGGCCCTGGGTATCGGCGCGCTGTTCAGGACGATCGCGTCGAACAACCGTTTCCCGCAGTGGCTGTAGATCGCCTCGACATGCTCGGCCGCGCTGAACCCGGTTGTCTCCCCCGGTTGCGTCATCAGGTTCCCGATGAAGATCTTCACGGCCGGCGACTTCCGAAGCTCCCGCGCGATGCCGCGAACCAGGAGGTTGGGCACAATGCTGGTGAAGAGCGATCCAGGGCCGACTGTGATGATGTCGGCGCTGCGGATTGCTTCAAGGACGGCCCGCACCGGGCGGCAGTCAGCGGGTACGAGATTGACGCGTTTGATCCGGAGAGTGCTTTTCGAGATGGCAGACTCCCCGCATACCCTGCTGCCGTCCTCCAGCACCGCCTCCAGGCGAACGTCGCGGAGCGTTGACGGATATATCCTGCCCTTGATGGCGAGGACGTCGGAGCTCACGCGGATGGCCTCCAGGAAGTCCCCTGTGACCCCGATGAGAGCCGAAACGAATAGATTGCCGAAACTGTGACCGTTGAGGTGGCCGGAGCCGGGGAACCGATACTGGAAAATCCTCCCGAGCAGCGATTCGTCCGTGGAGAGGGCGACCATGCAGCTCCTGATGTCGCCGGGGGGGAGGATCTGCAATTCATCCCGGAGTCGACCCGAGCTTCCCCCATCGTCGGCCACCGTCACAATAGCCGTGAGACGCGAGATCCATGGAGGCTGCGGAGGAGCTTCAATCACGGGAAGATCCAGCACCCCGTGCTTCAATCCCTTGAGGAGACAAGCTAAACCCGTGCCTCCTCCAATGGAGACGACCTTCGCCAGGCCATTCAGATTCATGACTGTCCAGCTTCGCTTCTTTCCTGCAGAACCACGCCAACCAGATCGGCAAACTCGCGTTGTTCGTGAAGCGAAATAAAGTCCGGATCATTCTTGGCGTAAACCCGATTGGACTCATTCAG
>JAFNAH010000344.1 GCA_017860075.1 Acidobacteriota bacterium
CCCGCGACTCCGTGAAGACTGGAAAGCGAGCGACCGGTTAAAACTTGATCGTCCAACGACAAAAACGGCCTCGAAAATCGAGCGTAAGGCTTGTTTGGAAGGGTTCCTCCAAATCTATCTTACTTCGAACAAACGACTTCCCTCGGTCCGACCCCGTTAGCCCGTTAGCTATCCAGCATGCGAGCCAGCTGAGCCAACGGGATGCCGAGTTCGGCGGCTGCCTTCTCCCTGTCGCCGCCGCAATGCTGAATCATGCGTGCGACATACTCGCGCTCCATATCGATCAGCCTGCGCGGCTCAAAGTGCCCGACGGCGCGCTCTTCAGCGCCGGCGGGAGGCTCGCGGACACAGGCCGGAAGGGCGGCCGCACTGATCACGCTCGTCGTCTCGCGTATCACCGCGCTGGCGATAATCAAGGCAAGCTCGGCATCGTTCTGCGGGAAGGGATAACGCCGGAGGAGATCAAGCGCCTCCGACGAGATGGACTGGATGTCCTTCCCTGCCCGGACCGGACATCCGCGGTCAGGACTCTTGTCGAGTGCTCGCGGTAAAACTCACCAGTCTGGATCACTCTCTTCAGCCTGATTTGCAGCGGTATTCCGAGCTGTTCGAGGCTGTCGAGGAAGAGTGTCCCTCCGGCCGATCCCTCCAGAAGCCCGGGTCGCTCCTTGGTCGTCCCCCGCCACAAGCGGGCCCTGCCGAACAGCATCGCGGCGAACTCATCCCTGGACTTGACGGCAGCGGCGTCCAGAGCGGCAAACGGCGCGCTCCTGCGCGGGCTTGCTTCGTGGATCGCCCGCGCGAGCTTCTCCCTGCCGCAACCGTGTTCCCCGATGATGAGCACGGTCATGTCGCCTGACGCCATCTTCTCAGCCTCGTGGAGCAGCCGGATCATGCGGGCATCCTGGGTGATGAATCCCTCCCACACAGCCCCATGCGCGAGATCCTCGCGCTTCGGCTCCGCCGGCAGCTCGTTGAGGGTCCGGTGCAGGACGCCCTGCTGGATGGCAAGGTCCAGCACTTCGAGGAGGTGGTCGTCATCCACCGGCTTCGTGAGGTAATCGAACGCACCGAGCTTCATCGACCTCACGGCCAGATCCACACCTCCGACTCCCGTCAGCACCACGACCGGAGTCTGGAGCCCCCTCTGCCGCATCAGCTTCAGAATGTCCGCGCCACTCACCTCCGGCATGTCCATGTCGAGCAGGATCACGTCGAATTGCTCGCGCGCCAGCAGTTCCGGTACTTTCCGGGAGTCGTTCACGATCACCGAGTCGAATCTCTCGGTCTGCGTGAGAAACACCAGCAGGTAATTCGTCACCGCCGCGTCGTCGTCGACAATCAATATCTTCTTCACTGGCCCTGATCCTGATGCACCGTCGTCCGCAAAATGCCTGAGTTACTGCCTGGGGGGAGACACCGGCAGGTTGATCGTGAAAGTCGTCCCGACCCCGGGCGTGCTCGACACCGAGATGGTTCCCCCGTGTTCTGTGATGATGCGGTAGGAAATCGCGAGACCCAGGCCGGTCCCTCCCTTACCCCGCTTGGTGGTGAAGAAGGGATCGAAGATCTGATTGACCGTTTTCTCGTTCATCCCGCGCCCGTTGTCCTCAACCTGGATGACTACGTTGTCGCCGTCGCTCCAGGTGCGTAACGTGATCCTGCCCCTCCTGTCGTCATCCATGGCCTCGCCGGAGTTGACCAGCAGGTTCACCAGGACCTGTTCGATCTTCTGGGAGTTGCCGGTGAGCCTGGGAATATTCTCCCCGAGGTCGAGGCAGATGACGGCGTGCTTGTGAACCTCGTTTTCCACGAGCCTGGTCGTCGCCTCCACCAGCGTGTTGATCTCCACCTGGTCCACCAGCAGGCCGTCGTCGTGACGCACAAAACCGCGCAAGGCATCCACGATCTGCTTTATCCGCTCCGACCCGTGCGCCATGTCGTCGACCAGGATCATGAAGTGCTTGCGGAAGAAATCGTACTTGAGACGGGCAATCCTGAGGTCCGGGTGGGCCTGATAATACGCGTCGACGATCGGGAGTATGTCCTCCATCGCCTGGCGCACGATCTTGATGTTGCCCCGGATAAACTGGTTGGGGTTGTTTATCTCGTGACCGATCCCGCTCACCAGCTGACCCAGGGCAGCCAGCTTGTCGGCCTGCCGGATCTGCTGTTCGTAGCTCTTCTCCAGCGTGATGTCACGATGGAACTCCACGATCGCTTCGACCTCGTGTTCCTGGTTGAACACGGGATTCGCATGCACCTGCAGATAGCGATCCCCGAACCGGATGGTGGTCGAGGTCGGCGCCCTGCTCCTGACGATCTTGGAGAGATGGCAGTCGTCGCACGGCGCATCCCTGCCAAAAAAGGTTTCGAAGCACTTCTGTCCGGGTCCCACGCCGGCACGATTGGTCATGATCAGGTTGCGGTCGCCGTCAATCAGTGCCACGTCGTCGGGTATCGCCTTGAAAAGAGTCTCGAGGCGCGCGGTGGATCGCTCCCAGTCCTTTGTTGTCTGTGCCAGGCAGGCGTCGATAGTGCCCAGCCTTCGGTGCTGGTCTTCGAGGTCGCGCGTACGCGACTCAATCTCGCGCTCGAGATCCGCCAGTCGGATGGCGTCCTCATCGCCGGTTCTTGCCTCGGTGCCTATGAACAGGTAGACAATTCCGCGGGCGGATTCGACTCGCGTCGACTGGAGGCGCACCAGGTTCACGGGTTCCGACCTGGGAGTCAATAAGGCGGTGCCCCTCCTCCCCTCCGCAGCTCGTGCAACCGCCTGCTGGAACGACTCGAACGCGGCAGGTGTGAGTATGTCTTCTACCAACGCTCCTTCGAGGAGCTCCCCACCCGGGGACAGCAGCCGGTGAAGCAGCGGATTGGCGTAAAGCACACGATTGTCGGGGGTGACGGCGAGCAGGTAGTCAAAGTTGCTTTCTATGAAGGAGTAGAGATGCTCGAGTCTGATCATGCGCCCCCTCCTCGTTACAGAACACGATACCGTTCCGTTCCAAGTTCACGCATGCTCTGCTTGTAACGCTCGCCCTGGGTGAGAGCCGGAGCCGAGAATGCAGGCGCGCCGTCGAGGCTCACGGGAGCCGTCCGCGTCTTGTGCTTCCAGGCCCGGTCTTCCCCCGTGTTCCAGTAGAACGGGAGCAGGCTGTCCAGATGCCGCGCGGCGAGAGCGCTGATGTCGAGCGTCAGCTCTTCTACGGACTGAGCGGTGACAGAAACGCCCAGCGCCTGAGCCAGTTGCGCAAGAACGCGCCACCCGGGCACACCCGAGGGCGGTTCAATGGCGCGCGCGAAATGCAACACGCGCCCCTCGAAATTGCAGCGTGTGCCTTCGGACTCAAGGTATGTCGTACCCGGCAGGACCACGTCGGCGGCGCGAGAGGTCTCCGTAGGCGACAAATCCATGGCCGCGAGAAACTCCAGATTCCGGAAACAGGAAGCCATGGCATCGTGCCGCATCGGGTCTTCGCCCAGAATTATCGCCGCTCTCAGGCGACCTTCGGCGAGTATCGCGCGCAATTCGCTGTGCGTTCCTGCCCCGGGGCGCCCGTCACCGGGCCTCCGGCCGGCCAGGAACGAAGGATCGGCACCGGTCACCTCCAGCCCTGCACTGTTGCCGATCGGCCGCGGCAGCAATAGGTCTGCCCGCACACCGGCGGCTCTCAGCAGCAGGACGAGATTCGCGA
>JAFNAH010000345.1 GCA_017860075.1 Acidobacteriota bacterium
GAGCACGTACTCACGGTCCTGTATGGTTGTGAGAATGCTGGCGTAGGTGCTGGGACGACCGATACCTCGAGCCTCCAGCGCTTTGACCAGACTTGCCTCCGTGTAGCGTGGCGGGGGCTGCGTAAAGTGCTGGGTCGGAAGCAGTTCCCTGACCTCGAGCCGTTCGCCCTCCCGCAGCTCGGGAAGAACGCCCTCTTCTTTGTCTTCCTCTTTTGCGTCCTCGATCTTCGCCTCCTGGTAAAGGGCGAGGAACCCGTCAAACTTGACTACCGATCCCGTGGCCCTGAATTCCACCCTGCCCGCCTGGATTTTGATGTCGGTCTGGTCGAAAACCGCGGGATTCATCTGCGAGGCTACAAAACGGTTCCAGATGAGCGAGTAGAGCTTCCACAGATCCGCGTCGAGGTAATCCTTCATTTGTTCGGGGGTGCGTTCAACCGACGTCGGCCGAATGGCTTCGTGCGCTTCCTGGGCGGTCTTCTTGGACTTGTAGTAGATCGGGTGGTGGGGCAGGTAGGCATCGCCGTAGTTGTGTTGAATGAGCGTCCGGACCTCGTGCAGGGCAGACTCCGCCACGCGCGTGGAGTCGGTGCGCATGTAGGTGATGAGGCCGACGGATCCCTCCTTGCCGAGCTCCACGCCTTCGTAAAGCCGCTGTGCGAGCATCATCGTCCTCTTGACCGGGAAATTGAACTTGCGCGCCGCGTCCTGCTGGAGCTTGCTGGTGATGAAAGGCGGGACGGGGTAGCGCTTCTTCTCCCGACGGTGGATCTCGCGAACAACGAAAGGCGCTTCGCGGATTTCATCGACGATGGCCTGTGCGGTTGCACCGTCGGTGACATTCCATTTCCGCTCGTCGATGCTCTTCGCCCGTGCCAGGAATTCCGGCGGATTCTCGCCGGCCAGCCTGGCGGTCAGGTTCCAGTACTCCTCCGTCTTGAAGGCGCGGATCTCCCGCTCGCGTTCCACGATGAGCCGCAGTGCGACCGTCTGAACGCGTCCCGCCGACAGGCCCCTGCGCACTTTTTCCCACAGCAGCGGGCTTATCTTGTAGCCGACGAGCCTGTCCAGGATCCGGCGTGTCAATTGCGCATCGACCTTGTGCGAATTGATCTTGCCCGGCTTCTTGAAGGCCTCCTGTATTGCGTTCTTCGTGATCTCGTGAAACAGGACCCGGTAGACCGGCTTCTTCTTGGCGCCGCCGAGTTCCTCTGCCAGGTGCTGGCAGATCGCCTCTCCCTCGCGGTCCGGGTCGGCTGCCAGGTATATGGCCTCCGAGTCCTTCGCAGCCGCGCGAAGCTCGCGGACGATCTTCTCCTTGCCCGGAATGACGTGGTAGTGAGGGGCAAAGTCGTTTTCGACGTCCACGCCGAGCTTGTTCTTGGGCAGATCTTTGATATGCCCCACGGAGGCTTTGACGGTGTAGTTCCTCCCAAGGTATCGGCTCAGAGTCTTCGCCTTGGCAGGTGATTCGACGATTACGAGTGACTTGCTCATAGCGGCGGTGGAATATACCAAGCTTTGCGGAAATTCCAAGGGTAATTACTTGAGCGGCCTCGCCACCCTCACAAAAAGGTTGCCCGGCACCTGCCGGATCCAGCCTCTCATTTCCAGGTTAAACATAAGATCGCTGAGGCGGGAAATCCCGCACTGGCTCTGAGCAAGGATCTTGTCGAACTGTGTCGCCCTGTCGGTGTCCAGCAGGTCGAGGATGCGCCTCTCCTCCTCGGTCAGGAGTTCGAGGGCGGGCGCAGGCTCGGTCCTGAGGTTCTCCTTTGCCAGGATGGACTGCCTGATCTCGGGAGGAAACTCCTCGACGATATCCCGCCACGACTGAACCAGCTTGGCCCCCTGCTTGATGAGAAAATTCGGGCCGAAGCTCCGGGGTGAGGTGATGTTCCCCGGGATCGCGAACACTTCTCGATTCTGCTCCATCGCTAATCTGGCGGTGATCAGCGAGCCGCTGTACTCGCTCGCTTCCACGATCAGGGCGCCCAGGGACAGGCCGCTGATGATCCTGTTGCGCACCGGGAAGTTTTGCGGTGCGGGGGATGTCCCCGGTGGGAACTCCGACAGGATCAGGCCCTTCTCCAGGATCCGTTCGGTCAGCCGCCGATGCTCACGCGGATAGGTCACGTCGATTCCGCATCCCAGGATGGCGATGGTTCGACCCTTTGCGTCGAGGCAGCCCCGGTGCGCAGCCGCGTCTATGCCGCGCGCGAGGCCGCTTACGACGGCAACGCCCCTGCAGGCCAGGTCGCCGGCGAGGCCTTCGGCCATCTGCAGTCCGTATGGCGTAGGCTTGCGCGTTCCGACGATGGCTACCGCGGCGGCCTCGAGCGCCTCGGGATCGCCCCGACTGTACAGGACCAGGGGAGGGTCGTAGATCTCCTCGAGAATGGGCGGATACCCCTGGCCGCCACGGATGAGAACACCGCACGCCTCATGACGGCACCAGTCCAGTATTTCTTCCGACATGGGACGGTAGTGCCTTGCCGCGACTGCTTCCGCGCTTTCGGGAGGAGCGCCCAGCCCTATCAGGGCGTTTGCCGCCAGCGGATAGATCTCCGACACCTCCCCGCAGTTTTCCAGTAGTTTCCGCTGGACGAGACTGCCGATTCCGGGCACCAGCGTGAGCTCGATCGCCTCTGCGACCTGCTTCTCGTAATTCGCCATTCCTCTCAGAGGCTCCGATGAATATAATCCACCGCTTAATGTTTCACCCGGGTGAGTCTCATTTCCTCTGCCGTTGAATAAAGGACGCCGATTGAAGCCCAGAGTTTCGTTTTCCGGCTACCTGAATTCGGCTCCGCTGGGGTGGTCATTCCTGCACGGGCCGCTGAAAGACCGGTTCGAGATGGTGGAATCCTCGCCGGCGCGGTGTGCCGACTTGTTGGCACGGGGCCAGGCCGACGTCGCACTGATCCCCAGCATCGAATACAGCCGGATTCCGGACCTCGCGATCGTTCCGGACATCGCAGTTGCCGCGCGCGGCCCCGTGCGCAGCGTCCTCCTCGTGGCTCACAAGGAGCGGGAAATACGCACGGTCGCAGTGGATACGTGTTCGCGGACATCGATCGTCCTGCTGAAAATCTGGCTGCGTTCCGTGGTGAATCTGGCCCCTGAGTTCGTCCCGCACGAACCCAACCTTCCGCGCATGCTCGAGCGATGCGATGCAGCGTTGTTGATCGGTGATTCCGCGCTCTCGCTTCCTGCCGGACGGTATGAAATTCTGGACATGGCCGAGGCCTGGGTCCGATGGCAGGAGAAGCCTTTTGTTTTTGCCCTCTGGGCCTGCCGGGCAGGGATTGCTGAAACAGACGGCCTCGTTTCCGTGATCCAGGAAGCCAAGGCCTGGGGACTCGGGATGCGTCGCCAGATCGCCGAGATCTACTCGCGCCGGTTGAATCTACCGGCGACCGACCTGGAGGATTACCTCTTCCGCAACGTCGA
>JAFNAH010000346.1 GCA_017860075.1 Acidobacteriota bacterium
GGCGGATCGAACATACAGTTCGCGATCTCCCCGAAGGACGGATCCCTGGTGGTCATCGAGATGAACCCGCGTGTGTCCAGGAGCTCGGCGCTGGCATCCAAAGCCACGGGATTCCCCATCGCGAAGATCGCTGCCAAGCTGGCCGTCGGGTACACGCTCGACGAGATCCCGAATGACATCACCAGGAAGACACCGGCGAGTTTCGAGCCCACGATCGACTATGTCGTGGTCAAGATCCCGAAGTGGAACTTCGAGAAATTCGTCGGCGCCGACCCGATACTCGGCACCCAGATGAAATCCGTCGGGGAAGCCATGGCCATAGGCCGGACTTTCAAGGAGGCGCTCCTGAAGGGTATCCGGTCGCTCGAGCGCGGGAAGAGCCTGGTGTCGGAAAAAGTAGATCCGGACAAGCTTGTGCACAGCCTGCTGAACCCGGTGCCGGAGCGGCTCGCCTACCTGCACTATGCCCTGGAGCTCGGGTGGCCGCTGGAAGAGATACACCGCCTGACCGGCATCGATCCCTGGTTCCTGAATCAACTGCTTCAGATCGTGGAGATGGAGACGCAGATACGCAGGTACACGATCGACAGCCTGCCGACAGAACTGCTGGCGGAATGCAAACGGGTCGGCCTTTCCGACCAGGCGGTCTCCGAACTCCTGCTCAGCGACGGGGACGACCCTGTCACCTCCCTGAGGGTCATGGAACGCCGTCACAGCTCAGGGATCCGCCCGGTTTTCAAACGCGTGGACACCTGCGCTGCCGAGTTCGAATCTTTCACACCCTATCTGTACTCCACTTACGAGGGTGAGTGCGAAGCCGACCCCACGGGGCGGAAGAAGATCGTCGTCCTCGGCAGCGGCCCGAACAGGATCGGGCAGGGTATCGAGTTCGACTACTGTTGCTGTCACGCTTCGTTTGCTCTCAAGGAAATCGGCTATGAGACCATCATGGTGAACTGCAATCCCGAGACGGTCTCTACCGATTACGACACCTCCGACAGGTTGTATTTCGAGCCGCTGACGTTCGAGGATGTGATGGAGATCCTTCACGTCGAAAAGCCCGATGGAGTGATCGTGCAGTTTGGCGGGCAGACTCCCCTCAATCTGGCGCTGCGCCTCCAGGCGGCGGGGGTTCCCATCGTGGGCACCTCACCGGAGAGTATCGACCTTGCCGAAGATCGAAAACGGTTCGGGAACCTGCTCAACGAGCTGCAGATTCCCCAGCCGCCCAACGGCACGGCGCGCTCGCCCGAGGAGGCACGCGCGGTTGCGAACGGGATAGGTTACCCCGTTCTTGTCCGCCCCTCCTACGTGCTTGGGGGCAGGGCGATGCAGATCGTCTACGACCAGGAGTCGCTCAACCGCTACATGGCGACTGCGGTGGAAGCGTCGCCCGAACACCCGGTGCTGATCGACAAGTTCCTCGAGCGCGCCTTCGAGTACGACGTGGATGCAATCTGCGACGGCGACCAGGTGATTATCGCCGGGGTGATGGAGCACATCGAAGAAGCGGGAATCCACAGCGGGGACAGCACGTGCGTTCTCCCGCCGGTCATGATCGACCTGGAGCTGCTCGAGCGGATGAAAGGCTACACATGCCGCCTCGGCAGCGCGTTGAACGTCGTCGGCCTCATGAATATTCAGTTCGCCATCCAGGGCAGCACCGTCTACGTGCTGGAGGTGAACCCGCGGGCCTCGCGGACCGTGCCCTACGTCAGCAAGGCTACCGGCGTCCCGCTGGCCAAGATGGCTGCCAGGGTCATGCTTGGCGAGAAGCTCCGGGATCTCGGCTTTACAGAGGAACTCCGGGTCAGGCACTGTTTCGTAAAGTCTCCGGTTTTCCCGTTCGTCAAGTTTCCCGGTGTCGACACCATCCTGGGCCCTGAGATGAAATCCACCGGGGAGGTGATGGGTGTCTCAGATAGCTTCGGCAGCGCGTTCGCGAAAGCCCAGATGTCTGCAGGGGTGCGCCTGCCCCGCAACGGAGTCGTCTTCCTCAGCGTCAACGACACAGACAAGCCGGGTCTCCCTGCGATCGCCAAGGATTTTGAGGACCTCGGGTTCAGTATCATCGCGACTTCCGGCACCCGGGAGTGGCTCCAAAATAATGGGATCGCTTCGGACCACGTTTTCAAAGTGGGTGAGGGGCGGCCGAACGTAGTGGATCACATCAAGAGCGGCAAGATCGATCTGGTGATCAATACGCCGCTTGGTCGCGCGTCCCGCTACGACGAAAAGGCGATCCGCAGTGCCTCAGTCCAGCATGCAATCCCCTGTGTCACGACGCTCTCAGGTGCTGCCGCCGCAGTAAACGCGGTCCACGCGCTGCAGAGGGAAAAGCTTACCGTCCGCAGCCTCCAGGAATATCACGGGCTGCAGCGCGAGACCGCTTTGCGAACGCGACCGGCATGAAACGGGGGCGGTGAATCGCCTGTCCGAAGAGTGGGTTTTCACAGGCTCCTGCATCGGCTATGATGGCCCCGTGTGTGATCTGTGGAGAATGTCCGTGAGCAGGACGAGCCGGATTTCAGATCCAGGAGTTGGGCAATATTTGCGCCGCATTACTGTCGCACTCGCCGCGCTGCTCGTTCCGGGCAGCATGCTGGACGTGTCAGGGGCAAGACCTGCCGCCGCAGTCGCAGGGAATTACCGCAACTGGACCCTGGAAGAGGCAGTCGGGATGCTCACCAACTCCCCTTGGGCGCGGAAGGAGACCTACACGCGGATCATCGGCGGCATAGGTAGTGGCCTCTCCGGGGAGAAGGAGATATACAGCACTTTTTTTGTACGTTTTCTTTCGGCCGGCCCGATACGCGAGGCGTACGCGCGCGTGACTCAGATTCAGGGCGGTTACGACCAGATGAGCAGGGAGGAGCAGAGGAAGTTCGATTCCGCCATCGAACCCGGCCTCAAGCTTGACGTCCGTCAATGGATCGTCGTCGCGCTGAGTTTTCGGTCAAACGACCAGAGCCTCGAACACCGCGTCAAACAGTTCCTCGAGACGCACACCACCGAAACCATGAAGGGCAGGGTGCACCTCTCCACTGTGCGGGTGCCGCAACTGCAGATCGCTGCCTATTATCCCCCGCGCGAAGAGGTCGTCGGTGCGAAGTTCGTGTTCCCGCGTCGATTGAATGACCGGCCGGTGGTGGCCCCGGGAGACGCTCAAGTGACTTTTGAACTGGACATTCCCGGCTTCGACCCCGAGCTTCGAGTTGTCTTCCCCACCGCGGAAATGAAATTGGAGGGCAGGCTCACGCTATGACCTCCCGGCTGATTCTTGTGCTCTGGGCCTGCCTGCTGCCGGTGACAGCCGTTGCCGGCACGCTCACGGGATATGTCCTGAATGCCCTCGATCAGGGTGTTGCCTCCCTTGAGCTGACAATTGTCGACAGCCGGACCCAGGCAAGGATGCAGGTCTCGACCGATTCGCGCGGCCTGTTCAGGCG
>JAFNAH010000024.1 GCA_017860075.1 Acidobacteriota bacterium
TGAGGAACTCAAGGGCAAAGGCTACGGGATGATCGAAGGAAAGACCGCTGACCCGAACGATCCTTACCGTTCCTTCATGTTGAACGGCTACCACTGCCTGGGTCTGCAAAGGGTGGCCGAGATGCTTCAAAACGTCGATCCGGCCGAGTCGAAACGACTGGCCCGAGAGGCGCAGGCTTTCAAGGAAGATATCCGGCGAGGGTTTCTCGATGCCATGGCGCGTTCGCCGGTGATCCCACTGGCGGACGGCACCTGGGTGCCCTCGGTGCCTCCGTGGGTGGAATACAGGGGCCCGCTGTGTATCTATGCCGATGGCGGGGAATGGTTCACCCACGGCACCTTTGTGGGACGGGATTCACTGCTCGGCCCGCTTTACGCGGTCTTCCAGGAAGTCATCGACCCGAACTCGCCCGAGGCGACGTTCACCCTGGCGATGCACAACGAGCTGATGACCGAAAGGAATGCGGCGTTCAGCCAGCCGTACTACAGCCGCCATCCGATCATCAACCTGAGACGCGGGGAAGTGAAAGCCTTCCTCAAGGCCTACTACGACACCAGCGCGAGCCTGGCCGACCGCGAGACATATAGCTTCTGGGAGCACTACTTTCAGGCCAGCCCACACAAAACTCACGAGGAGGCCTGGTTCCTCATGGACAGCCGCTGGCGGTTGTACTTGGAGGAGGGAACTACGCTCACGCTGCTGCCCGGAATACCACGTCGCTATCTGGAGAGCGGGAAGGTGATCGAAGTCGACGGGATGGTGAGTTACTTCGGCCCGATTCACTTTCGGGTGCAGTCAGACCTGGAGGAAGGACGGATCGAGGCGAGCATCGAGTGCCGGTCGGGCCGGGGGCCGCGCCAGGTGAAGTTTCGGCTTCCACATCCCGAGGGCCGGAAAGCGATCTCGGCCGAGGGCGGCCGTTACCTGCCTGAGGAGGAGGCGGTGCTGGTCGAGAATTTCAGCGGTCAGGCAAAGATCAAGCTGATTTTCTAGTTACAGCGAGTGGCAAGGGGCAAAAAGCGGCACCGGGTCGTTTTCTGAGATGCAGATCGGAGGCGATCGCGTTAAGCTACTGGGAATCCCGTGTGCCGGGGTGGCGGAACTGGCAGACGCACAGGACTTAAAATCCTGGGCCCCGCAAGGGGCGTGCGGGTTCGACCCCCGCCCTCGGCACCAACCCTTTCAACAACTTGCGGGTATTGCGATACAGACATAGACGTTGGGGCACAGGATTTTCTTTGCCTATTTCTGCTCTATTTCCCCCGATCACCCCCACATAGCCGCGGAGTGAAGTATTGGGGACATAGATGTAGGCGACGCGGCCTTTGGTCATCCTGTCGACTCTTCTGCGGTTGTCCTCGGCCCCCGCGAGCTGACGCAGGCCCGTCTCGCTCGACACCGGCATAACAGTCACATCGGGGGCATTGGCACCGTAGGGATCCGTCCCGACCCTCAGCACGACTGATTTGTCCGCGGTATTGTCGAAGAACGAGTAGATAAATCACAATCCCTGCGAAGCTGCAGTCGTCGAACTGCTCGGCCGAGAGACGGAACCACCTGCCCTCTAACCGATACAGCTATCCGTGTGGAATCGTCATTGAACTTCCCGGTGTTGCCGTCTTTTTTTGGCAGGTCCGGCCGGGTTCTCCCGAACTTCGAATTGAATTTTGTCGTAGTTGCATTCAAGAGGAGGTGCCTATGCGCTCATACCTGAGCTGTTTACTCGCAGCATCTCTGGGTGCTGCGAGTTTTGCAGTGGATGTCTCAGGAAAGTGGAATGGCAATCTCGAGGTCAAATTGCCCGACGGCAGCACCGTAACCCAGCCAGCTTGGGCCGAGTTTGATCAGACAGGCGAGGCGATCACCGGAAGCGCCGGGGGTGGTGACTCTGACGAATCCTCGCCCATTGAGAAGGTGAAATTCGACGGCAAGAATCTCGCGTTTCAATTCACCGGCCCGGACGGGCGCGTGTACAGAGCAAACCTCGCTCTGGCCGACGAGGACCACTTCGAGGGAACGCTCGATTTCGCCCTTCCTGATGGCACGTCGATGACCGCGAGGATGACGCTGAAGCGTGGATCGGCGGGGGCGGGTTAGTCAACCCTGCAAGTTACGGCCGGGGCAAGGACCGGATCCCCCTTCCCCGAAGAACGAGCTATCCACGAGATCACTCCTTGTTCACACATGGAGTTCATCTCCGGAAGGAGTCAGTGATGAGTCCGGCTGCCAGAATCCTCGCACCCTTTCGAGTTTCACAATTGATTGTCGTCTCGTTAGGTCTCTGCCAGCTATTTGCAGCGGAGCAAACAGGGCGATCCGCGAACCAGCAACCCGCGATCGCGCGAGGTCTGAAGGATCCTGCCCAGGTGGAAGCCTTCGTTGACGGCGTCATCGCTGCTCAGAAGGAGGCGCTGCACATTTCCGGAGCTGCCGTTGCTATCGTGAAGGATGGTCAGTTGTTTTTTGCCAAAGGCTATGGCAACGCCGATATTGAGAAGGGAAAGAAGGTCGATCCCGCCAAGACCCTCTTTCGGATCGGTTCTGTCTCCAAGCTCTTTACCTGGACAGCCGTGATGCAATTGGTGGAACAGGGCAAATTGGATCTCAATAAGGATATCAACGCATACCTGAAGAAATTCAAGGTCCCCAGCACCTATCCTGAACCAATCACGTTGGCGCACCTGCTGGCGCACACTCCGGGATTTGAGGCTCCGCGGGTCCGCACCAACTTCTCGGCTGCCGATAAAATGATGCCTCTCGGAGAGGTTCTGGCCGACGGACTTCCCGCACGAGTGCGACCTCCCGGCCAATTTGCCTCCTACTCCAACCATGGCACGGCGCTTGCCGGCTACATTGTGGAGGAAGTATCAGGAATGCCCTGGGAGGCCTATGTCGAGCAGAGCATTTTTCAGCCCCTTGGGATGAGTCATTCAACCGCACGGCAGCCGCTCCCCCCGATCCTTTCAAACGATATGTCCGTCGGTTATTGGTATGGCAATGGGGAGTTCAAAGCAAAGGGATTTGAGTTCATCTCCGTCCGTCCGGCCGGCGCGGTGAGCTCGACAGCCGTCGATATGGCGAACTTCATGATCGCTCACCTTCAGGATGGCCGCCTGGGATCGGTCCGGATTCTCTCGGAAACAACCGCAAGGCAAATGCACAGCCGGCTCTTCACCCATGCTCCGGGACTAAACGCCATGCTCCACGGCTTCTACGAGATGACTGAGAATGGGGAGAAGATCTACGGTCATGAGGGCGACACCCCTTGTTTTCACGCCCAGCTGGCCCTGTTTCCGGAGCGCAACGTCGGCCTGTTCGTATGCTACAACAGTGATACCGGGGCAGACGCAAGAGTCGGTTTTTTCAAGGCGTTTGTTGACCACTACTACCCGCCTCCCGAAATCCCGAAGGTGAGACTGCTCGCTGATTCCCAGCAGCGCGGCCAACAGCTCGCCGGCTGTTATGTACCGCTGCGCCGATCCTTCACATCGCTTGCCAGATTGGCTGTCGTGCGCGACAACGATACAATCACCGTGACTCCCGACGGGTACCTCCAGGGCCTGGGCAGGCGTTGGGTCGAGGTCGAGCCGCTCGTGTTTCAGTCGATCAATGGGTCTGAAAGGGCAGTATTTAGAGCCGTGGATGGGCACATGTACCTGTTCTTGAACGGGATGCCCTATGTCGCCTTCGAAAGATTGGAGGGAATCGAGACGCCGACATCCCAGGTCACACTGCTCATTCTTGCCGCCATCCTTCCCTTGGCAATTATGCTGGCGGGCTTCATCGGGTGGCCGATATCAGCCTATCGCAGGCGCCACCGGCGTCCGGGCGAAGTAGTCTCGCCCTGGCCTCGCTTGCTCGGTTGGGCCGCCTGCGCGCTCTTTCTGTCCTTCGCCGCAAAAATAGCGATTGACGTCATCACTCAGGAGAACCTCACTGGGGGGCGACATGCCATGCTCTTCAATCACGCAGTTCCCCTCGTAGCAGCGGGAACTCTGGTCCCGGTGATGGCCTGGGCTGTTTGGGCGTGGACGAAAGAGTGGTGGGGAATCATTGGGCGCGTGCACTACACGCTGGTCGTGCCGGCCGGCCTGGCGCTCCTGTGGTGGCTGAATCATTACGACCTGCTTTGCCTCCGTTTCACATAGGGGCTCTACAGGTCCCCTCTGCAACCGCCGGCCCGTTGACCCCGGAATCCTGAAAGCGGTATCCAGGCCGGATGGAGGGCTCATATGTTGAAGCGTCACTGGTTGGGATTTCTGCTTTTTGCGGTTTTGTTGTCCATTTCTGTGCCTGGCCGTCCTGCTGGATTCCCCTCACCTGCCCCATCTGCACAGCTCGACGATCTGTATCAGCACTACGATGATGACTTCACGCGCCTTCTGAACCTCGCCACGCGGCAGATAGGCAAGCCGATTCTGAAGTACGAGGAGATGGCGCCCGGGTCGTTCCTCAGGAAAGCCGCTGTAACCGGCACGCACTATGAGTTGGGGCTGCTCGTCGGTCTGATCGCCAGGAACTATGGTATGCAGGTTTTGCGGCGAAGCGCCTTGAATGCCGACATGAACGCCCGGATCACCGGGATGTACCGGATCATATATCCGCAATTTCTGGAGAAGGCGCGGGGAATCGGCCAGGCCTTCGGCATTGCGCTCGAAGATCTGGATCTGCGCTATCTCGAACACGATTTTGAGGCCGAGCTCTGGTGGCGTCTTTTCAAGTATCAGCAATTTACTGACTTTACAGGCTTCTCCGTGGCAAAACCGATCCTGGGTTGCAGTCTCACCTCTTATTACCTGGAAGGCGAGAAGCGGCAATTGATCGGCCGTAACTTCGATAATCGGGCGGACCGGCCGGGATTTCTGGTCATCTCGAGCCTGGATGGCGTGTACAAGACAATCGGGCATTCCATTTTTCAGCTCTATCAATGGCTGCCGGACGGGATCAATGAGAGAGGCTTATTCATGGGAATGGCCTCGCTGAACAGTCCGCAGAAGTACGCGGACTACAAGGACTCGCCCGACTATCCTGACCGGCCCGCCATTCAGGCTGTCCACCTGGAACGCGTTGTCCTGGATACTTGCGCAACCGTGGATGAGGCTCTCGCGCTGATCGGCAAAACGAGAGTCTGGTTTCCTGTTGAATTCAATCACTTCCTGCTCTCCGACTCCCTGGGGAAGTCGGTTGTCGTCGAGTTCGACAAGGACAAGAACATGGTTGTCTTCCACCGTCAGGCTGCGTTTCATGTGGTGACGAACACAGCCCTGCAGGAAGGAACGGACTACGTGTATGGCGCCTGCTGGCGGTATAGGACAGCGACAGACGGATTGCAGCAGGGAATCTCGAGCATGCCTGACTTATCCCGGGTGATGGAATCGGTTCGCCCCCAATCCGGCTACACGCGAACTCTCTGGACCGCAATGGCTGATCTTTCCAGGAAAGAGATGACAGTAAATTACCGGGCTGAAGACTATGCGATCACGCGCACCTTCGGTTTTCTCGGCACGAGATTAACCTGGGCGCAGCTTGCGTTGGGGGGCGGCTACGAGTGCGCACTTCTTCTGAGCAACAAACGGGACACGGAATGGTCGGGGCAGCTCCATCTTCGTCAGGGCAGCGACGAAGCGTGGTCCGGGTCCTGGAGTCTGGACGGGCAGGACCGCACAGGATCTGACGGGATCGCAGTCACCATAGGCCCACGATCAACGGTCAAGATACTCCTGTCGGGAGACTCCACTGTGCGTTCGGGCTATCTCCGTCTGACCGCCGAGGGTGCCTTCTCCGTCCATGACGTGGCGCCAAGCTACTTCTACAGGTACCTGGCCGGCGGCAGGCTGCAGGAATCCGTTGGGTCCGCAGCCGCTGCCTCGGGCAGCACGTTCTGGTTTCCGGTCGAAAAGACCGCCACGACCGACACGGGTGTGGCCTGGGCCCCCGATTCCGTCACCGCCCCGTTCTCGATTAGCATCAGCCTGTACGATAGTTCCGGCCGCCAGCTGCAGCAGAAGACCCTGGCTTACAGCGGGCATGAGGCCAGGTTTGTGAGCGAGCTTTTCGAAAACATGCCTGACGGATTCCTGGGACGTGCACTGATCGAATCTGAGCAGAATATTCACCTCGAGGTCCTGCGCCTCGATCAGACAGGTTCCGGTTTCCAGCTCACCGCCACTCCGCCGGATCGGATACGGTAGTTGCGGCCCGCCTCATCTGTGTGTGCTGAGCGGTTCCATGATCCAGTTGCCGGGCGTGAGCGTGGCGCCGGCGATCAGTTCCGAGCCAAGGAGAATGCGGTCCAGCATGCCTGCAATTGCAGGACGGTAGTTCTCAGTCCGCGGAGTCTGCCAATAGTTCTCCAGGGTATAGAGAAGTACGAGCCCTACTACCGTCTCATTACCGTGATCCCTCAGTCGCAGGCGGTCGTCCCCACCATGCCGGCTGAAATCCCAGTTGCTGCTGGGTGCCCCATGACTGCCAGGCAGGACCTCTTCCACATAATCCTTACCGCGGAGGCGCCGTGCACGCAAAGGCAACCGACCAAGAAACAACCGCTGGCTGGCGTTACTCTGCGCCTTTGCGCTCAGGGCGACCGGCGATGTGGGGCCGCAGTACAACGCACCAAATCCTCGATCCCTGAACATTTGACCGGTTTCCTTCGTTTACTCTATTGAGTTCTCATTCATGCGGAGTTCGGCTTGTTGTCGTCGCTGCGGCTGGATATTGCGTATGCTGTTCGGTCTTTCCTGAAGACTCCCTCCCTCACCCTCACGATCATCATCTCGATCGCACTGGGCATCGCCGCAAATACGGTGGTCTTCAGCATCGTGAACGAACTGCTGGTCCGGGACCTGCCTGTCCGGGATCCGTCGCAGCTTTATGTCATGGAGCCGGCAGGGCGCCCGAGCAGCTCGTTCCCGGCCTATCTCGACTTCCGTGATCAGACGGACAACATCTTCGAAGGCCTTGCGGCACACTCCCTGATCCCCGTAGCAGCCAACATCAGCGCGGGCGGCGGAGCGCAGCGCGTCTGGGGCCTGCTCGTGTCGGGCAACTACTTTCAGGTGACCGGAGCACCGATCCTGCTGGGCCGCGGAATCATTCCCTCGGAGGACCAAGCCCGCGTCCAGAATGCCGTAGTCGTCCTGGGATACGGGCTTTGGCGCAACCTTGGAGCTGACCCTGAGATTGTCGGCAAACACATCGTTCTCAGCGGGGCGCCGTACACGGTGGTGGGGGTCGCTGCCCCAGGCTTTTTCGGCACCGATCGAGGAATATTGTCCGAATTCTGGGCACCGCTGGCCATGCGCACGCATCTGGCTCAGGACGTTGCGTTGAATTACATGAACCGGAACTGTTCATGGCTCGAAATGACGGGGCGGCTTCGCCCCGGCGTCAGCAGGCAGCAGGCGGTAGCAGCCGCCAACGTTGTGTACGCGCGCATGCACGCCCAGTATGAAAAGGAAAGACCGTTCGAACCGGTGGGTCTCTTCAGGGTCGGATACCTTCCGATTCTGCAGGAGATTCTGCAGCCGCTCATGGTGGCGCTGTCCATCGTGGTAGGTCTGCTGCTCCTCCTCGCATGCGCGAACGTCGCCAACCTGCTCCTGGCACGCGCGGCGTCCAGAGAGCAGGAAATCGGCGTCCGCCTGGCGCTCGGCGCGAGCCGGGGCAGGGTCGTGCGGCAGCTTCTCAGCGAGAGCGTCCTGCTCTCCGGCACCGGGGCACTGCTCGGCTTTGTCCTCGCTGTCCCCGGAACCGCCGCCCTGGCAAAGGTCCAGCCGCCGTTGGGGATACCGATCCGGTTCGATTTCTCGCCGGATGTGCGCGTGCTGTCCTTCACAGCGGCACTCGCTGTGCTGACCGGGATCCTGTTCGGCCTGGCGCCTGCATTCACCGCTACTCGCGGGACGATCATGAGCGCCATGCGGCAGGGCGCCCGGGGAGGCAACTTCAACCGCGGACGGCTGATGCAATTCCTGGTTGCATTGCAGGTCGCACTGTCGCTGATACTGCTAATAGCTGCAGGACTCTTCCTCCGGAGTTTGCAGGAAGCTGCTTCGATCGATGTCGGCCTGAAGGGCAACGGTGCTTTGATGATGGCCGTGGATCCGAAAGGACAGGGCTACTCACAGGAAAGGATGAAACGCTTCTTCAGCGATCTCCAGCAGCGTGTGGAGGCGATCCCCGGCGTCAAGGCGATCGGTTACGTAGACCTGCCGCCGCTGAGCCTGGCAGTCAACAACGCCGATTTCTACGACGCGGACAGCGCCGAAGGCAAGCGCGCCGCCGGCGACACGATGCGGGTCAGCGCGCACTACTTCGCATCCACCGGTATCTCCTTGCTCGCAGGCCGGGATTTTGATCCGCAGCGCGACGAAAATTCCGCGGTGGCGATCATCAACCAGGAGACGGCGCACAGGCTCTTCGGGGCTGGGAACCCGATCGGCCGACACATCCGGGAGGGAGGAGGCCCGGGCACCGGAAACGTATACGAGGTGATCGGGCTGGTACGGAATGCCAAGGTAGAGACGCTTGGAGAAGGAGATGTCCCCTGTATGTTCCGCTACCTGTCGGATTTCGAAGGCGGATTCTCGCTGTACGGAGTCACGATGATTGCCAGGAGCAGCGGCGATCTCGGGCAGTTGGCAACCGCGGTGCAACGGGAAGTCTCAGGCCTGGACCGGGAGCTTCCGCTCTTCAACGTGAAGACGCTGGACCGTCACATCAACGACGCGCTCCTGCTTCCCCGGGTTTCAGGCGCCCTCTTCGGTCTTTTCGGCTCGGTGGGGCTCGTACTGGCGCTGGTGGGCGTGTATGGTGTCGTGAACTACTCGGTGCGCACGCGCACGAGTGAGATCGGTATCCGCATGGCGCTGGGCGCCTCGCCCCTTTCGGTGGCCGGCTCAATCGTGAACCGGGGTCTCGCGCTCGTAGGCGCCGGTCTTGGGCTCGGCCTCGTCGTGGCTTTGATGTTGAGCCGGTTCACAGCCAGCCAACTGTATGGCGTTTCTCCTACAGACCCGGTCACGTTCTTCGGCGTTCCCGTCATTCTCTTCGCGGCTTCGTTGGCAGCTTTGCTTATCCCGGCCTGCCGCGCCGCAAGAATCGAACCCATGACAGCCTTGCGCGACGAGTGACGCCG
>JAFNAH010000347.1 GCA_017860075.1 Acidobacteriota bacterium
CGCTTCAGCCATCCTGCGGTAGGCGGTCTTGTCCAGCAGCAGTTCAGACGCGGCGTCGAAGATTGTGCGGGGATCGGTGCCGACGAGACGAACCGTCCCTGCGCGCAGGCCCTCCGGCCTTTCCGTCGTGTCACGCAGCACCAGTACCGGCCTGCCCAAAGCCGGCGCTTCTTCCTGGATCCCTCCGGAGTCCGTCAGCACGAGGCAGGAAGCCTTCATGAAATGAACTGTCTCAAAGTAGTCTATCGGCTCGAGGAGCACGATCCGGTCCTGTTCTTTGAGCCTGGGCAGCACCGTATCGCGCACAGCCGGGCTCAAGTGCACAGGGAAAGCGACCAGAGTGTCCGGGAAACGCTGGACGAGGTTCAGCAGCGCCTCGCAGATCCGTTCCTGGGGTTTGCCCTGGTTCTCCCGCCGGTGTGACGTGACGAATATCATGCGCCGCTTTTCGGCGCGCGCGCGATCGAGGACCGGGTGATTGCATTCCCTGTTCCAGCCGAGGACATCGCGGAGCGCATCGATCACGGTGTTTCCCGTCACCCAGACGTGCTCCTCGGGGACTCCCTCCGACAGCAGGTTCGCCCGGGATTCCTTTGTCGGCGCGAAATGGAGGTCGGCAACAACGGATGTGAGGCGCCGATTGATTTCTTCCGGGAATGGATAGTACTTCTGCCGGGTCCGCAGTCCGGCCTCCACGTGTGCGATCCGGATTCTGTGGTAGAAGGCGGCGAGCGCAGCGACAAAAGTCGTGGAGGTGTCGCCCTGCACTACCACGAAATCGGGCTTCTCCCGCGACAAGACGGAATCCAGCCCTGTGACGGCTCGCGCCGTGATCTCGGCGAGGCTCTGGCGGGGGTGGATGATATCGAGGTCGTGCTCCGGACGGATTGTGAAAAGACTCAGCACCTGGTCCAGCATCTCGCGATGCTGGGCCGTCACGATCGGGATGGTGCGAAACCTTTCAGGGTGTTGCTCGAGCCGTTTGATCAACGGTGCCAGTTTGATCGCTTCCGGCCGGGTGCCAAAAATGACTGCGATCGCCAGGGGGTGCTTCGGTTGGGTAGTCACAGGATCACTCATAGCATGCGGCATGCGCCCGACATAATACCATCCCCGGCGGAATGTATACGCCGGACGGTCCCGGCATGACTTATCGTCATGTCGTCGAAGAATATGCCTGTTGCGATGAGTGCAATTCGTGATATTCTTAGGTTTCCGGGTGCCGCAAAGATTGCCGGAATCGGCAGTTGCCGACGTGAGGAAGATACCTCGCGGTTCCTCATACCCGGATTTCTTGATCTGAGTAACCCACCCCAGGGCTTTACACAGGAGTATTTCCGCGATCCGCGCTTTAGTCGTGTCGCCAGATTAATCGGGCCTTTGCGGGTGGTCAGTGCCAGTGCTCTTTTTGATTCCATCGCTTTGAGAGGGCATCAACCCGGATTCTGCGACAGGAGTCGAGATTCCGGCGCAGCGTTGCCGAAGCTCGGGAAGCTGCCGGCCGCTGCTCGCAGGGATTTCGATCCGGCAATCCGTTTGAGGACGTTTGAGGATAGAGATGATGAGAAAGTACAAACAGCCCGGCTACATGGACAGGGAAGCCCGGGAGAAAGCACCAAAAGCGCCGCCTCGCCCCAGGGGGTCAGGCGGCCGCGCGGCCGAGATCCAGATCGTCGAGGATCAGATCAAGGTTACAGACAGATGCCGGAACTGCGGCACCGACCTGCATACCTGCCGCAACTGCATCCACTTTGACCCTTCCGCCCGCAACGAATGCGTCCAGCCGGTCGAGGTGCGGGTGGCAAACAAGAGCGCCAACAACTTCTGCACATTTTTTGAGCCGAAAGTCCTGGTGGAGAAACAGGGAAGCGGCGCGCCTCCGGCCGCAAGATCACAGGAAAGCCACCGGCAAGCCTTTCTGGACCTCTTCAAGAAGTAGTTTCCAGCCGATCGCCCCGGCGGCCACAGATTCCAGTCCCAGCTGACAAGCGACGTCTCCGTCTCAACAGCGCCCGGCCTTTTGCGCCTATTTCGTCTGCAGCATGTAATCCATGGCGAGGTTGGCGAGCGCTCGAACACCGACGACCAGGGCTGCCTCATCCGCGTAAAAGTGCGGTGAGTGGTTCGGTGCACCGCCGGTTCCGGCGGAGCCTTCGGGGAGGATCCCGAGCGTAAAATAGATCCCGGGGACAACCTGCTCGTACAATGCAAAGTCCTCGGACACCGTCAGGGGCGGCGAGATGGAACAGGCATCCGCCCCGGCAACGCGCTTCAGCGTCGGTGCCATTTGCTCTGTCAGCTTCGGGTCGTTGAAGGTTACGGGATTAGTTCTCACGATTGTAGTTTGCGCGCCGGCTCCCGATGCCCTGGCGATCATGTCGGCGGTGCGACGGATGCGCTCGTGGAGGTCCCCCTGCGTCTCCGGATCGAAAGTACGGATAGTCCCGCCGAGTTCCACAAGCGCGGGAATAATGTTAAAACGGACTCCGCCACGGATGCTCCCGATGCTCACCACTGCCGGATTCCTGGAGATATCGATCTGCCTGCTGACTATCGTCTGCAGGGCGAGGATGATCTCCGAGGAGACAACCACGGGGTCGGTGCCATTCCACGGCTGGGCTCCGTGAGTCTGGCTGCCGCGAACCTCGATTTTGAATGAATCGGATGCGGCCATGAAAGCGCCCGGCCGGTACTCTATGTGTCCGACCGGACGCGGGAAAACATGCAGGCCGAAGATAGCTTCCGGCTTGGGGTTCTCCAGTGCTCCCTCCCTGATCATGAGCCCGGCCCCGCCTTGCTCGCCTTCCGGTGCGCCCTCCTCCGCCGGCTGAAAGATGAAGACCACGGTGCCGGGGAGGTCCTTCCTCATCCCGGCGAGGACCTCGGCCACTCCCATCAGTATGGCGGTGTGCAGGTCGTGTCCGCAGGCATGCATTACGCCCACCTCGCTCCCGTTGTAGGTCGCGCGAACTTTCGACGCGAACGGAAGATCGACCTCCTCGGTGACCGGCAGTGCGTCCATATCGGCACGCAGCGCTACCACGGGCCCCGGTTTTTCGCCTTTCAGGACTCCGACGACGCCCGTGAGGGCGATGGGGTAGCGCACGGTGAGCCCGAGAGCACGCAGATGGTCTGCAACAATGCCGGAAGTTCGAAACTCGCGGTTGGAAAGCTCCGGATGCTGATGAAAGTCGCGCCGCCAGGCCACTACCTTCCCGCGGACTTCCGCAGCCCCCGAGTCGACCCGGGCCCACAAGGCAGACTGGCCGGCTGCCGGGAGTGAAAATCCCGCGATGACTGCCAGGGCACACAGGCATTTGCTCACCGTTTGCATATTCCTCCTTGTCCGATGGTTCCGTGACGTTGCAGCCTCCGCTGTGAGAAGAGAGTAGGTGCGCTGGACGGCGATGGCAAGGCGGAACTTGAAATCGGCGCCCCGGGGAATGAGAATTAGCGGGGGGGCGGGGGAATTCCTATGGCGATTAGCAGGCGGGTTCGTGATCCGATGCCGACCAGGGAAGAGTTGGCAAAGGAATGGGGGGAACTGGGCTATACCTGCGGATTGTGGATCGATCCTCCGGGGCAGCAGTGGGTCGATTTTCTGCACGGCACCGAGGAGATGGTTCTGGTTGCACAGGGCCGGTTGAGGCTGGAGATAGAGGATGAATCGGCAGAACTGGGACCGGGCGATGAAGTGGTGATTCCCGCGTGTGCCAACCACTCCGTGTTCAACATCGGGGGGACGGAAGCCCGGTGGTACTACGGCTATCGACGTTGACAATTCGGCGGCAGCAGCCTCCGGGCGCCGCGCACCCGGGCTGCTGCCGCCGTTCTTCCACTATGCCACCGCCTGCTTGAGGGCACGGCTGGCTGTCGCGTAGAGTTCCTCGGGAGTGAAAGGCTTCGCCATGTAGTCATTCGCGCCGCGCTGGACCGCCTCGACGGCGGTGTCGATGGAAGCGTAGCCCGTAACCACGACGACCCGGAGGTTCGGATTGTGCTGCTTCATGCCGGCGATCAAATCCAGCCCGTTGGCATCCGGAAGCCTCATGTCGAGAAGCACCAGGTCGTAATTCTCCGTCGAAACGCGTGACATCGCCTCTTCGCCTGAAAAGGCCTCTTCGACGTGATATGCCTTTCTCGCCAGGGTTTTTCGGATGCTGTTGACCACAACGGCCTCGTCGTCGACGACAAGGATTTTGGGAGCTTTTGCCGTGCTTCTTTCGGAACCGTAGAAGCCTGCGATCGGGAGGTCGGAGCGACCGAGCGCGTTCGCATAGGCTTCGCCGGTGATGGAAGCGACCTCGGAGTAAGAGAACGGCATGTCGACATCGATCGGGTCAGCCACCAGGGGAACCACCTTTCCGGCCCTGGCTGCTTTCTTCCGTTCGGCTACGATCTGCGGACAATCAGGCTGCTGGCAAATTCCCTGCTTGAGCATACGCTTGCAGTTGCGGTCGCCCTTGGCGCAGTAGTCCGGTGCCGGTGCCGGTTTGCGTGCGGCGACGGCCACATCCGATCGGGTCAGGGTCTCGACATAGCGAGGCGAGGTAGCCCGCGCGACCTCGCCGGCATCAAAAGGGAGGTCAACATCGATTGTCCCCGACTCGGGGAGGCCTTCCGACTTCAGAGCGCCGGCCTGCTGCGCGGCAAGAAACCTGTCGACGGCCTGTTCCAGCTCGCCTGGAGTGAAGGGCTTGGGAAGATATCCCACGGCTCCGAACTTCGTAGCCTCAACCGCGGATGCGATGGATGCGTAGCCGGTGATGATCAGTACCGGGGTCTTCGGCCATCTCTCCCTGACGATCTTGAGCAACTCGATGCCGCCGACCTGCGGCATCATGAGATCCGCGATGATCAGGTCGTAAGTTGTGCCGCCCTCGAGGCTGTCAAGCGCCTCGGAAACACAGAGGGCCTTCACCACCTGGTGTCCCTTGCGGTTCAGAATCTTCTCCACGCT
>JAFNAH010000348.1 GCA_017860075.1 Acidobacteriota bacterium
GTCTCCGGCCTCCGCCAGTTTTTCCTTTATCAGCTCCAGAAGTTCGACTGCCCGTTCCACCAGGATCTTACAGGCGAGCTTCCGCGGCATCGGGCGCGCGGTGCGCGTCCCGATCCCCGGCACTGTGATCGTTTCGTCCTCAGCGATCGTTTCCAGGTCGAGCGTGCCGATCTCTTTCTTGAGGCGCTCGGCCTCCTCGATCGGCGTGCGAAGCCCGATGGCGAGGTCGCGCGTGAAGTGCAGACCGCCGACGGGCAGCACCGAAGTGGAGCGAAGGTTCTTGCGCGCAAATGTCGCCAGATCGGTGGTGCTGCCCCCGATGTCGACGACGCTCGCGCCCATTTCGCGTTCTTCGCGGGTGAGCACCGCCTCGGCGCTCGCAAGATTCTGGAGGATGACGCGGTTGACACGCATCTGCGCCCGGTTGACCGCGTTGACGAGGTTCTGCAGCAGCGCACTGTCGCAGGTCACCACGTGCACGTCGACATCCAGTCGTTTCCCCGTCAGCCCCACCGGGTTCGTAATGTCTCCCCAGTTGTCCAGGAAGAACTCCTGGGGGAGAACGTGGATGATCTCGCGGTTCTCGGGCGCAGGGATGGACTGCGCGGCCCTGATGACCTGAATCATGTCATCCCGCGTAACCTCCTGGTTCTTTCCCTCGATCTCAATTGCGCCGTGACAGTTGAAGCTCTGCACACCCTCACCCGACAGGCCGACGCTGACCCAGTCGGCCGAGACTCCGGACTTGGCTTCCGCCTCCGCCGCGGCCTTGCGTACCGAGGCGGCTGCCTGTTCGAGATCCGTGACCATGCCGCGTTTCAAGCCGGCGGATTCCGCATAGCCGGTGCCCAGGATCTCCAGATTGCCGTCCTCCCTGATGCGGGAGATCAGCATGCATATCTTCGTGCTGCCAATGTCCAGCCCACAGACTATGTTTTCCTTCCTGCTCACGATTGCCATCCGTTCGATCAACGGCGGCTTGCGGTCCGGCAGCCCGGGCCGCGGCCGCGCTTATTGCCTGGTTTCCGGAACCTCCGCGACCTGGTCAGCCTGGGTCGCGCGGGGCCGATAGATGATCTGTCCCTCGTATCGCAGGTCCACCGAGGCTATCTCCTGATATTGGGCCTGCAGCTCCCTGTACTGTGCCAGGTTCGACATGAGCCTCTGGAATCGCTTCAGAAAGTCACGATCGCCGAGAAGTATCTCGGCGGTGTCGTCGACGAGGAGCAACTTCACGTCGGCCGGGTCGGAAAGGTCCACCTCCGAGATGTTGCGCACGAAAGCAGGAGACCCGGCCTCCAACTCCCGGAGCATCGTCTGGCCGAGCACGATCCGGGCTGAATTCTCCTTCTGGTGTGCGCGGTAGCCCGCCGGGTCTTCTCCTGACAGCCCCTTGAATACCGGCATGTCGAGCTTTCCGTACCTGGAGTCGTAACGATCCAGGAGGATCCCCGTTCGATCGGCCAGCATCAACTCCCCGTTCAGTTCGAAGATCACCTCGGGAACACGCTCCCGGACCTGGATCACAAGCTCAGAGGGGAGGAGGCGCCTGACCTCGGCCTGTTCCACCCAGGCTTCACGCTCCAGGCGGTCGCGCACCTGGTACAGGTCCAACTTCAGGACATTCTCCGGGAAATCCTTGCGGATGATCGCTTCCAGCCCTGCGACGTCTGCATGCCTGGCGCCGGTAATCGTGACCGTCTTCAGGGAAAAGCCTCCCGAGGAGATGGCATCAGAGAACAAGGTCACCGCGACCGACAAGACAAGGGCGACGGCGGCAACCGCGGCCAGCATTTTGAGGCCTCGCAGCAGGACCCTCCCGGCCCAATGAGTGCGCTTGACCTTCTGCACCGTCTTTCGGCGCAGATAGCGGGCTTTCTCAGGGGCAGGCTGCTTTTGCTCCCGCTCTTCATGCCTGGTGTGGATCTCCATAATTACTACCTTTCCTCAGGCTTCCGTTGCCCCGCTCCCGGACGCAGAAGCTTTTTCGCGCTCCCTCGCGAGGACGCGTTCTCCGACTTTCCAGACGTCTCCGGCCCCCAGTGTGAGGAGGAGATCCTGCGGGGACAGTCTTTCAGCGAGCAGCTGCTCCGCGGCCGCGAAATCCGGAACGTAGCTGACGTCACGATGACCGAAATTCTCGATCAGGGCAACCAGCCGCTCGGCGCTGATGCCCGGGATCGGATCCTCGCCGGCCGCGTAGATCGGGAGTACGATCAGCACGTCCGCATGGTAGAACGCGCGGGCGAATTCCTCCTCGAGCGATGCGGTCCTCGTGAACCTGTGGGGCTGGAAGACCGCTACGATCCGACGGTCACAGGAATTCCTGGCGGCGCTCAACGTGGCGATGATTTCCGCCGGGTGGTGGCCGTAGTCATCCACCACGAGGATGCCGCGCGCCTCACCCTTGATCTGGAACCTCCGATCGGCATTCTGAAACGACCGGAGGGCCTCCGCGATTGTGGCGAAGGGGATGTCGAGCTCGAGGCCCGCTGCAGCCGCGGCGAGCGAGTTCAGGACGCTGTGCTGGCCCGGGACCTGCAGGTGGATGGATCCAAGCGCGCCCGCCTGAGAGCGCAACTCGTAGCTCGATCCGAAGCCAGCGATCTGCACGCGCGCTGCCGCCAGGTCGGCCTGGCTGCTGGTGCCGTAGGTGATGATGCGCCGCTCGATGCGCGGGATGACGGCCTGAACATTGGGATCGTCGAGACAGAGTATGGCCGCGCCGTAGAAGGGAACCTTGTTGATGAAGGCGACAAAGGCATCCTGGACGGCGGCAAAATCGCCGTAATGGTCCAGGTGCTCGCGATCGATGTTGGTCACGATCGCGATCGTGGGGTTGAGCTTCAGGAAGGAGCCGTCGCTCTCATCGGCTTCCGCGACGATGAATTCACCGCTGCCCAGCTTGGCGTTGCTTCCCAGCGTATCAAGCCTCCCCCCGATGATCGCCGTCGGGTCGTAGCCTGCGTGCACGAGAACAGTGGCGACCATCGAGGTGGTGCTGGTCTTCCCGTGTGCGCCCGCGATGGCGATGCTGTACTTGAGCCGCATCAACTCGGCGAGCATCTCGCCGCGCGGAATCACCGGTATCTGGCGTCTCCTTGCCTCCATCAGCTCGACGTTGTCCTGCCGGACCGCGGAGGAAACGACCACGACGTTTGCCAGGGCGACGTTCTCCGCCGCGTGTCCGATGTGAATACGGCCGCCCAACGCCGACAGCCGGTCTGTGACGGGGCTCGGCCGGAGGTCCGAGCCCGATACGCCGTATCCGAGGTTTAGGAGAAGCTCGGCGATACCGCTCATGCCGATCCCCCCGATGCCGACGAGATGGATTCTTTGTACTTTCCTGAACATATCAGTGACTCGAAACGCGATTCTCCGGCCGCTCGCTCTTCGTCTCCGCCAGCGACTCGATGAGGTCCGCAATCTGCACGGCGGCGT
>JAFNAH010000349.1 GCA_017860075.1 Acidobacteriota bacterium
AGGGTCGCGTTCATCAAGCAGTACACCAAGTTCGCCAACCTCTGGCAGGAGCCCTGAGCCTCGTTTCTGCCGGGATCAAGGCCGCGCGCCGCGATGCACACACCCGGAGAGAGTTCCGTCAGCGGGCGACCCACCTGGGCCGAAATCGACCTCGGCGCCCTGGCGGGAAACTACCGCACGCTGGGCGCTCTCCTCTGCCCTGCGGATGGTGAGCGGCAACGCCCCCGCCTGATCCCCGTCATCAAGGCGAACGCTTACGGACACGGGGCGGTGGAGGTGGCGCGCTCGCTCGTCGGCGCGGGGGCCAGCGCCTTTGCTGTGGCCATTAGCGAGGAGGGAGTCCTGCTTCGTGAAGCCGGCATATCCGCGGAAATCATCGTCCTGGAAGGTGTCTGGCCCGGACAGGAGGCGCAAGCAGTCGCGCACGGCCTCACGCCCACACTGTATTCGCCGCGAGCGGTGCACTCCATGGAGCAGGCAGCTGCTGAGCGGGCAATGCAGGTAGGCGTACACGTCAAGATCGATACGGGCATGAACCGGCTCGGCGCTCCCTGGAATGCCCTGGGGCCGCTCCTGGAGGCCTTGAGGTCAGCCAGCCACCTCCGCGTGACCGGGACTTTCACGCACCTCGCTTGCGCCGAAGAAGATGACCAGACCTTCACCCGGGAACAGACAGCGAGATTTCTCAAAGCGCTCGCCGCCATTCGAGAGGCTGGAATCGATCCCGGGGAGATTCATGCCGCCAACAGCGCCGGCCTGCTCTGCGGGCAGGGATTGAGGGCCTGGAGCGCCCGACCCGGGATCGCCCTGTATGGATACCCGCCTGCGCAGGGGGGGCGCCCGGAAGGATTCGAGCCTGTGCTCAGCCTGAAGACCAGGATCGGCCATCTCCACACGGTCGAGACGGGTGAGTCCGTAGGCTACAACCGGAGGTTCACGGCCTCGCGAAGGATGCGCGCGGCAACGCTGCCCGTCGGCTATGCCGACGGCTTCCGCCGGGCATTGAGCGGTAAGTCGAAGGTTATCGTCCGTGATTGCTGGGCCGAAGTCCTGGGAACAATATCGATGGACATGGCGGTTGTCGACGTCACCGATATCCCCGGGGCGCAAGAGGGCGATGAAGTGATTCTTCTGGGCTCCAGCTCCAGCTGCCGGCTGGATGCCGAGGTCTGGGCCGACCTGCTCGGAACCATTCCCTACGAGGTTCTCTGCGGCATCAGCCTGCGTGTACCTCGCTGCTATGGAAAATCCCGCTCAAAGGCCGCCTGTTCCCGTTGATAGAGTATGACAAAGACTCCGTCGGTGTTTGCTTGTCAGTCTTGCGGATATACCACACCAAAGTGGCTGGGACGGTGCCCCGATTGCGGCAGCTGGAACTCCTTCATGGAAGAGAGGAAGACGGTCGCCGCACGCGGCACAGCACCGTTCAGGCACGAAGAGGTCCAGGTCGAGCGCCTGAGCGAAGTCAACTCGGAGGATGCGCCGCGGATAGAAACATCCAACGCGGAATTCAACAGGGTACTTGGAGGGGGCATCGTTCCGGGCTCGCTGGTGCTGCTCGGCGGCGAGCCCGGTGTGGGGAAATCCACTCTCCTGCTGCAGATAGCCCAAAGCCTGCTGCGTACGGGACGGCGGGTGTTGTACGTATCCGGCGAGGAGTCGGTGCGGCAGATCAAGATGAGAGCCGAACGCCTCAGCCGATCCTCGGCCGAGGCGGCTCCGGCATCTCCGGCCGCCGGAGGGGAAGACATCTATGTCCTGGCCGAATCCAGCCTCGAGAATGTACTGGCAGCGGTCGAGCAGATCAGGCCGACCGATCTCATCGTCGATTCGGTACAGACCACCTGCTCGGAAGAGCTCGAATCGACGCCGGGCAGCATCACGCAGGTGCGTCATGTCGCCGCCCGGCTGCTCAGGCTGGCAAAGCTGGAGCAAATCTCGGTCTTTCTCATCGGCCACGTCACCAAGGATGGCAGCATCGCCGGCCCGAAAGCCCTCGAACACATAGTGGACGCGGTACTATATTTTGAAGGTGACAGACACCACAGTCACCGGATCATCCGCGCCGTGAAGAACCGCTTCGGAGCCGCGAACGAAGTCGGCATATTCGAGATGACGGCTGCCGGACTGATCCCGGTACGGAACCCTTCAAGCCTCTTTCTCTCCGAGTCCGGCGCGACATCCCCCGGCAGTGCCGTCTGCTGCACCATGGAAGGGAGCCGGCCCATCCTCGTGGAACTGCAGGCTCTTGTCCTGGCAACGCAGTACGGGACCGCGCGCCGAACCGCCACGGGGATCGACTACAACCGGGTTTCGGTGCTGGTGGCGATGCTCGAGAAGCGCCTCGGGATCCCGCTCATGAGTTGTGATATCTACCTGAACGCCGCCGGTGGCCTGCAGATCACCGAGCCTGCGTCGGATCTCGCGATCGTCGCGGCCGTTCTGAGCAGTTTCCGCAATCGCGCCATTGCGCCGAAGGCGGTCCTGCTCGGCGAACTGGGCCTGTCGGGAGAGGTCCGACCGGTCGGCCAGATACACGCGCGTCTCCGCGAGGCCGCAGCCATGGGCTTCGACAAGAGCATCCTCCCGGCCGGGAACCTTCCCTTGCTCGAACCGGTCGGCCAGATGGAACTGCTGCCCGTTCGGACGGCCCAGGAGCTTTCCGACCTGATCTTCAGTACGTAGCTCGTTTTTCCCGCCAAGGTCAGTGATATTGCCGCACATCGATGCCGGTATCGGAATCGGTGTCGGTCTCGGGATCGCTATCGAGATGCAATGACCTGATTTCCAACCGAGTTGACTGACCACCGCTTCGAATATCGATGCCGGCTGCGATCCCGATCCCGATTCCGACGCCGAGGGCGGGTTCGATCAATCCGGGTATCAGGGAACGCCAATAGAAGCGCCATTCTCTGGTAAGGCGATCGTTATCCAACCCCTTCGGGGTTGGGGCCGCGGCGGGGCGGATCATCCCCAGGGTTCGCACCCCGGGCTGAGCTGCTCGACTCCTTCGGAGGCGCTTCCGACGGAGTGCACCCGGGGGCTGAGCATGGCCATGCCTTACAGCCGATTGACTCGCTGACGGCAGTGGAGCCCCAGGGATGGTCGTTGCGATCGACAGGGCCGACGCTGAAAGCGTCGGATAGATCAGCCCGGGGTGCAAACCCCGGGAATCAGGATGATCAGCGGAGATCAACCCCGAAGGGGTTGAACAGCCTCTTTGCAGAATAGGCTGCCTGTCAGGCAACACCAGTTTGGTGACGTTCACTGTCTGAATCACAGGTCGAGGCCAAATTGGCTTAGCTTTCCCCTGGGTGCTGTGGTAGATTCAGCTCACTAATCCTCAGTCGATCGATGTGGCCAGCACCGGGCACGCGATAGGGTTTACTGGTGTTGTTCATGGACCTGAGACCTGAAATTCAACGGCTCATTTTATTTTGAGAATCCGGGACGGGTTGCACCTGCCCGAAGCGGAAGTTTCAGCGGCATACCTGTGCAGAGAGCGTTCGATCGACTGGCGGTTGTTTTATCCGGGCGTTAATAGAAGGTTCATATCTAAGGAGTCAGTCGATGGATCTATGGGTCGTTCGCATTATTTTGATAATCTCCATCGTCGTAAGTGCGTTCTTCGTCAGACCGTTTTCGCTCGATACGTTACCCACGATAGCCGTTAGCGCAACGCTGGGAATCCTGATAATCCTGGCGGAGCTTCGAATCCGTCGCGCTTCGCTGAAGACCCTGATCGGGGCTGCCCTGGGTTCCATTCTCGGCATCACCGGCGCCAGCCTGATCAGCCTCGTGATCGGACGGATGCAGTTGTCACCAAGCCACGCAACATTCGCGCAGGTCATGGTGCTGATCCTGATGGCATACGTGGGTCTCGTGTCCGGAGCGAGCAAGGGCGAGTACCTGGACCTCTCGGCGCTGGGCGGGATTCTCACCGACAGAAGCGGCAGGAAGTCCTACAAGGTTCTTGACACGAGTGTGATCATCGACGGACGCATCTCCGACCTGTGCAAGACCGGCTTTATCGAAGGGACGCTGGTGGCTCCTCATTTCGTGCTGCGCGAGCTTCAGCAGATCGCCGACAGCGCGGATTCAGTCAAGCGCAACCGGGGCCGCCGCGGCCTCGACATTCTCGAAAAGATCAAGTCGGCACCCGGGATCACGGTCCAGATCGTAGAGAAGGACTATCCCGAGGTAAAAGAAGTCGACCTGAAGCTGATCGAGCTGGCCAAGGAATTGGGAGCGAAGATCGTCACGAACGATTTCAATCTCAACAAGGTTGCGCAACTGCGCGGTGTTGAAGTCCTGAACATCAACGAGCTGGCGAACGCGCTCAAACCGGTTGTACTGCCCGGTGAAACCATGAAGGTTTTCATCCTGAAGGAGGGCAAGGAGTACAACCAGGGTGTTGCCTATCTCGATGACGGCACCATGGTCGTCGTGGACAACGCGCGCAGGATGATCGGCAAGACCATCTCCACCCAGGTGACGTCGGTCCTTCAGACAACTGCAGGCAAGATGATCTTCGGGCGGTTTCCGGAGGAAGTGGAGGGTGGGGGCAACGCCCAGCAGCGCCCCGATCGCCGCTCTCCCGAAAGGAGTGGCGGCCAGTAACCCGGCCTGTGGTTCATTCGGACGGATGAGATTGATATTGCCCACCGATTGAAGAGGTTTCCCATCGCACAGTCAGGGTCTGTCGTTGCGATCATAGCCGCGGGAGGCACGGGCTCCCGCATGAAGACCGGCCTGCCCAAGCAGTTCCTTGAACTGGCAGGGGAGCCGATTCTCGTTCGCACCCTCGTCCAAGTGCTGGGCGTGGACGGATTGGTTCAGGTCGTGATCGCGCTTCCGGGGGCGCACATTCCCATGGCGAAATCCCTGCTGGAGTCGCGGTCCTGGCGTTTTCCCGTTGACTGTGTGCGGGGCGGGCCGAACCGCCAGGAGTCGGTGCGGCGCGCGCTCGCCCATGCACGCTCCGACGCCGGCCTGATCCTTGTTCACGACGCCGTCCGGCCCCTGTGCGATCCCGGTTTGATGAACCGGGTGCTTGATGCGGCCCGCACGACGGGGGCCGCCGTTCCGGTGATTCCCGCAACCGAGACAATCCAACGCGTCTCCCGGCGCGGACGGATCCTTTCCACTCCCCCTCGTGAGGAACTATACGCCGTTCAGACCCCCCAATGTTTTAGAGCCCGGATTCTCGAGTCTTCTCTCGATCGCGCCCGGGCGGCCGGGTTCCAGGGCACGGACGAGTCGTCGATCGTGCGCTGGGCGGGCCATCCGGTAACTGCAGTTCCCGGCGCCGAGAACAACATCAAGATCACACACCCCGCCGA
>JAFNAH010000350.1 GCA_017860075.1 Acidobacteriota bacterium
CGTGATCGCCGACGTCAACGTCGTCTTCCCGTGATCTATGTGCCCTATCGTCCCTATGTTTACGTGCGGCTTGCTCCGATCGAACTTTTCCTTGGCCATGGCCTATTCTCCTGATCCGTTTCTACCTGGTGACAAGTCTGCCGCGCACATTGGCAATCACCCCGTCACTGATCGATTTAGGGGCTTCCTCATAGTGCGAGAAATGCATCGTATAGGTCGCACGGCCCTGGGTCATCGACCTGAGGGCCGTCGAATAGCCGAACATCTCCGAGAGCGGGACTTTCGACTGGATGATCCGGGAGCTCAGTCTCGACTCGGTTGACTCCACTCGCCCGCGCCGGGCGTGAAGGTCCCCGGTAACCGCGCCCATGAACTCCTCGGGGACGACCACCTCCACTTTCATCGATGGCTCCAGCAGAACCGGGCGCGCGTGCTTTGCAGCCTCCTTGACTGCCATCGAACCTGCAATCTTGAAAGCCATTTCCGACGAATCCACCTCGTGATACGATCCGTCGGTCAACGTGACTTTGGCATCCACCACTTCGTACCCGGCCAGAAGCCCTGCCTCCAGCGCCTCCTTAACACCGCGCTCGACCGAGGGGATGTATTCGCGCGGCACGGTTCCGCCGACGATCTCATTGACGAACTCGAACCCTCCGCCCGGGGGCATAGGCTCGAGCACGATCCTGACATGCCCGTACTGGCCGCGGCCGCCGGTCTGCCTTATGAACTTGCCTTCCGCTTCGGCCCGCTGCCGGATGGTTTCTCGATAGGCAACCTGGGGCCTCCCGATATTGGCTGCGACCCCGAACTCGCGCACCATCCGATCGACCAGAATCTCAAGATGCAGCTCACCCATGCCGGAAAGTATGGTTTGTCCCGTATCCTGGTCGACATGGACCCTGAAGGTGGGATCTTCACGCATCAGCTTGTCGAGGGCCGCACCCAGCTTGTCCTGATCCGCCTTCGTCTTGGGCTCCACCGCCACCGAAATCACGGGCGCCGGGAACTCGATCGCTTCCAGGACGATGGGTTCTCGCCGATCGCAGATCGTGTCGCCGGTGCTGACATTCTTGAGGCCCACGGCGGCAGCGATGTCACCGCACAGAACCTCCTTGATCTCCTCGCGCTTGTTGGCGTGCATCTTGAGGAGGCGGCCGATGCGCTCCACCGAGTCGCGCGTGGAGTTGAAGACGGAACCACCCGACTTCAATTGGCCGGAGTAGACACGGAAGAATGCCAGGTGACCGACAAACGGGTCGGTCATGATCTTGAAAACCAGGCCTGAAAAGGGTTCTGCGTCGGACGCTTGCCGGACCGGAGGTTCGGTGCCGTTCTCCGCCACACCCCTGACGGGGGGGATATCGAGAGGGGACGGGAGGTAGCGCACGATGGCGTCGAGAAGCTGCTGGACGCCTTTGTTCTTGAAGGCTGAGCCACACAGAACCGGGACGAACTTGATCGCCACGGTGCCCTTGCGCAGAGCCGCAACGATCTCTTCCTCTGATATCGGCTGTCCCGAGAGGTACTTTCCGAGGAGGTGGTCGTCCACCTCCGCGATGGCTTCAATCATCCGCTCCCTGTAGGCCGCCACCTCTGCCGCGTACCCGGCAGGGATCTCCTCTATCTCAAAGTCGGCACCGAGTGACTCGTCCGTGAAGACGATGGCCTTCTGCGAAATGAGGTCGATGATGCCACGGAACTCGTCTTCGACGCCGAGAGGCAGCTGAACGGCCACCGGAACGGCACTCAGCCGGCTGCGGATCATCTCGAGCACGCGCGGAAAATCAGCGCCCGGGCGATCCATCTTGTTTACAAACCCGATGCGCGGGACCCGGTACTTGTCCGCCTGTCGCCAGACCGTTTCCGATTGCGGCTCAACACCTTCCACCGCTCCGAACAGAGCCACGGCGCCGTCGAGCACGCGGAGGCTGCGCTCGACCTCCGCCGTGAAGTCCACGTGGCCGGGGGTGTCGATGATGTTGACCCTGAAATCGTTCCAGAAACAGGTGGTCGCAGCGGATGTGATCGTGATTCCCCGCTCCTGCTCCTGTTCCATCCAGTCCATGATGGCCGTTCCGTCGTGCACCTCGCCCATCTTGTGCGTGATGCCGGTATAGAAGAGTATCCTCTCGGTAGTCGTCGTCTTACCGGCATCGATATGCGCCATGATCCCGATGTTTCGGGTCTTTTCGAGAGGTACTGAACGCGCCACGGTGAATCCCTTTTACCAGCGGTAATGCGCGAAAGCCTTGTTGGCTTCCGCCATCCGGTGGGTATCCTCTTTCTTCTTGATTGCGCCGCCCCGGTTGTTGCTTGCATCCAGGATTTCGGCGGCAAGCTTCTCCCGCATCGTCTTTTCGCCGCGCCCGCGCGCGTTCGAAATCATCCAGCGTATTGCGAGCGAAGTCCGGCGATCCTGGGCTACTTCCACCGGCACCTGGTAGGTGGCCCCGCCCACTCTGCGGGACTTCACCTCGAGCACCGGCTTCACCATGTCGAGCGCCTTCTTGAAAACCCTGACAGGATCATCCTTGGTACGATCCTTGATCAGCTCCAGCGCGCCGTAGAAATTGTGCTCGGCTACACTCTTCTTGCCGCGCACCATCATGCAGTTGACAAACTTCGTCACCAGCGTGCTGCTGAAAATCGGATCGGGCAGAGTCTCCCGCTTGGGTACTTCTCTTCTCCTCGGCATAGCAAAAGATCTCCCAATCTCCGCGATAAGAGTCGCCTCAGGCAACAGTGCCCCCTGGAGCGATTCTCGTCGGCACCGTCAGTCGCCATCCGAAGAATCTAGCGGGCCGGGAACCCGTCACCCTTTGACGAATTAATGAAGGAGTGATCAGCTTTTGGGTCGCTTGGCACCGTACTTGGAGCGGGAGTTCTTGCGATCCTGCACTCCGACAGAATCCAAAGTTCCCCGCACCACATGGTAGCGAACCCCAGGGAGGTCCTTGACACGTCCACCGCGGATCATCACGATGGAGTGCTCCTGCAGATTGTGCCCGACACCGGGGATGTAGGTAGTAACCTCGATCCCGTTGGTGAGCCGGACACGTGCTACTTTGCGCAGCGCTGAGTTTGGTTTCTTCGGGGTCGTTGTATAGACCCTCGTGCAAACTCCCCTGCGCTGGGGACACCCCTGCAAAGCCGGACTCTTCGTCTTATAACTAATCTTCTTTCGGCCAGACTTAACCAGCTGATTGAAGGTTGGCAACCCGTACTCTCCTTACCTACTCTGAGCGTCACCTTCCACAGTCTGTGACGCCCGGAAATCGCACCAGTGAAAAAACCGGACGAATATAACAAAGCGACATGGAACTGTCAAGCCTGACCCGGGCGAAAAAGTGCCGCGGGCAAAGCACTTTGCTCCAATCGCCCGCCGAACCGGCCGTCGCGCAGCGGCGGCTCTCCCCCGTCCGGCAGG
>JAFNAH010000351.1 GCA_017860075.1 Acidobacteriota bacterium
GCGGAACGAGGATCGTCGACAACTCCGGCATTATGCATGCTGCGCGTTCCCGGGCAATGGCATTTTCCGGGATGGCAGCAGGGCGCTCTGCCGGCAGGCAAACCTGTGGCCGCGGCCGAGGAGGACTCTCAGTTTACCGGGGGCCTCTGCGCGAGACGAACCGTTACCGAAAGACGCGGGCCGGCGCAGGATATGCGGCCATATTTCCCGTCATAGTCCCGGAACACGAGCGCCATTTCGGACTTGTCGACGACCTTGAGGTAGGAATCCAGGTTGCGCCGAAGGTGATTGAAAGCCGACGCCGCGTCGGCCGCGTTCGCATAATCGGCGAGAACCAGGGTGTATCTCCCGCCGGGTGTCTCGTAGTTTCCTGCCACCGCGGTCACTTTCCGGCCGAGTTGGAGAACATCGCCTTCTCCCAATGTGTAGATGGCCTGCAGGGCGTATGGCCCACGTATCAGGCGGAGGGAGTCTTTGACCAGGTTTGCCTGCGGCAACATCTTCAAAGCCCCAACCGGAGCGTCCGGCTGCAGCCGCGAGGCGACGTACTTGCCGAACTCGAGCATCTGCGGGATGTTCTTTTTGTCGCCGTCGAGGTTGTTCACGATCACGTAGTAACGGTCTCGTTTGAATCGAAGCTGAAAGGCGCTGATCGTGTGGCGCTCTCGAAAGGACGGGTCGGGGGTCTCCTTCCCGCAGTTCGCCAGGTAAATGCCGGCGGCGGCCGTCGGGTCGGTCATGCGGTAGATCTCGATCTGAATCTGGCCCTGAGCGCTGCTCGCCCCGGCAGGCCGCGTGCGTGAACCATAGCGCTGGACGGCCAATTGTTCGAACCCGAACTCGAGGTAAAGCTCGGCACCCCCGTCGATGAAGCCGTACAGGTCCGCAGCATTGAAGATACGCGCCGGAGCGGTCCTGTCCCACATTTGCAGGAACCCATTCGACGGCAGGAGGTCAGGACCGGGAGATTTCGCCTGCCCATACAGCGGAGCGGCCGCTAAAGCCCAGATGACGATGAATCGTTTCATGCCTCGATCCTCTCGACTCCCATTTTTTCCATGTTCGCGATGCCAAGCCCAAGAGTCTCTGCATAGTGAAGATACTCAGTGTAGCGCGGATTTTCATTCATCGGCCGCCCCACCTCCTTGCGCTTCTGGACAAGCTCGCGGTAGCAGAACATGTCCAGGGCGAAGGGATCCGTGGCAAAGTACAGGGAGTGATTGGGGTAGATAAACTGGGCGTTTCCGTAGGGCCCGCCGTCGTACTGTCCCCTGATCCCGTCCGTGATGTTCAGGACCAGTTTGTCCCTGATCACCGGCGCAGCCAGGACCTCGGTGCACACGGTGAAGAACAGCGGGTCGTGGAGCCTTGCCGTGTTGCAGATGGAGCCGTAACCCATGTTCTTGGTGGCCATGGCGATTCCACTGCCTGTGTTCTTGTAAGTCCCCAGGTTAATGATCTTTGTCAGGCGCTGAGTTATCAGCTTGCCGAAGTAGGAACAGTCGTCGTTGAACACGTTCTGGTTCAGGTAGGAATCGTCGTCGGGATATTCGCGCACACTCCTGCCGTCCAGGCCCTTGACGCGGTAATAGACGTTGCGGTCGAAGTTGCCGGCGCTCAGATGGACTCCGTTTGCGTCCCGCCACCTGTTTCCATTCTGATCCATTGTCTGCAAACCCTCGACCTGCATCCCCGGAAATCGGGCCCGCGTGAACCCTGCGTCCGCAAGCTCGTAGTCGAAGCGGTCCCAGATCACAATGTTTTGCGCAGGGATTCCGTTCCGGCCGAGCCAGGCGACCACCGCGTCAACCAGTTCGAGCCGCGTACTGATCACAGGAGCTCCGGTGGGATTGACTTTGATCCCAACCACGTCGTCCCGGTCGAAGAACAGTCTGAAGCTCTCCGCCTGATCCCTGCCGGTCAGCCCGCAGATCCCCTTTTCGACCATCCGTGAGATGACCGCCGCGTCGAACCGATCTTCAACGAGCGAGCCCGGGTCCCTAACCTTGACTACCCTGCCGGGGAAGGGTCCGGGCAACGAGTGCGGCGTCCTGGGCACCTTCATGAAATCGGCGATGTTGGTTTCCATGCGGGATGCAGGCTGCTGACCCCGCTCGAAGCAGGCGACGCCCAGGATGAGACTGCTGCCTGCGAGCGAACAGGCGCCGGCTGCGCGGACGAATTCGCGGCGACTCAAAGAGCCGGTCGGAACCATCGACTTGTGTCCTGTCTTGTTCATAGAAACCGGCAAGCGGATGTTACCCGGGCCCGTGGGCTCGAAGGCTGGCGTCCCTAGTCTTTACCTCGCAGACGAAATTGTCCAGCACACCGTCGTCGACCGGCATCCCGGTTTCTTCAGAAGAAGCGTGAAAGAGCTGGGATTCCACAACCTTGTTCGGGAGGCATTCGTGCCCGCGCCCTCGACCCGAAGCTCGAAAGGTTCCGCGAGTCGGAGAAGCTGTGAAGAAGTCACCGCAGAGGCGCAATGACCGCAGAGAGTGATATCTATCTGATTTAGAATCAACTGTTTATCTCTGCGAACTCTGCGTCGTTGCGGTGCTCATAGATTTTTTCACAGCTTGGGAGACCCGCCCTGCGTGACTCGAGCGCGTGGATCCGCGCCGCCGGCGCGTACGTTGTTGAATCCGGGGAGGCGATGGATCAATCTTCATATGCCATTGAAATGAGCCGCGTGATTTTCTATAAATTCATCGCTGTATCTTTCTGGGGATTCCCGGGTGAGAGCCACTATGCGAATTTCGTACCTCGTATCAGTATTGTGCGTGGGGCTGGCGGTTTTTGCCGCAGTGCCGGCGCAGACGCCCCAACTGACTCCCGAGCAGGCTGTCGGCGGCAAGCTCGATGCCCCCGTCCGGATCGAGGTGTTCTCGGACTTTCAGTGTCCCGCATGCCGTGGCTTCTTCCTGGACTCGATCCAGAAGGTTCTGGAGAACTATTGCAGCCAGGACAAGGTGTGCGTGATCTATCACGAATTCCCGCTGAAGAACCACAACCTCGCCCGCCTCGCCGCCCGCTATTCCAAGGCCGCGCAACGGCTGGGGCGGAAACAATGGTTGACCGTGATGGGCGCTCTATACACGAACCAGGCGGAGTGGACGTGGGACGGATCCGTTGATGCTGTGATCTCCAGGACGCTGAGTCCTCAGGATTTCGCCGAGCTGAAGAAGCGGCTCGAGGATCCCTCCATCGACACCGCCATAGACCAGGAGGTCGCCCTGGGCGAGAAGCGGCAAGTGACATCGACGCCGACGTTTTTCCTCTCTTCAGGCGGGAAGGAAGAGCGAGTCGTGGGCGGCGTGCCGTACGTTGTTCTGAAGGGTTACATCGACCGGCTCATAGGCTGAACGACCATGTTCCGGAGAATCCTGCATTGGCTGTGCCGCTTGATCCTGGCGGGTATCTTCCTGTACACGGGATACATCAAGCTGCGCTCTCCGCTGCAGTTCGCCGCCGTTCTTGCAGGCTACCAACTTTTCCCCGACGCCCTGATCCTGCCCATGGCCGACTACTTCCCCTGGATCGAGATTGCGCTGGGAGTCCTGCTGCTTGTCGGGTGGAAGATCCGTTATGTTGCCGTCGCCGCCTGCGCGCTTCTGGCTTCGTTCCTCGCGGTCCTGAGCATCACCTACTTCCGTGGCATCGAGGCGAACTGCGGGTGTTTCAGCTTCGAGGACCGGATCTCGCTCCTGACCCTCGGCCGCGACACGCTCATTCTTCTGCCGGCGCTGTTCCTGGCACTCACCGGGGCGCGCGCCGCCAGGTCTGAACCCGCCCCGGCAAAGACCGCATAGAGAGCTTCGAAGGCCGAGTGCGGCGGGTCAGCAGAAGAGGCCCATCTGGCGTCGGGAGGCACAGGCAGGGCCAAACCACCTGGCGTCCATCTCTCTCACGTGGATGCTGATCATGCTGCCGACTCAGTTCCCGCCTCAGGTTCATCCCTGACGGAAAGAAGTCCTGCCCGCCTGGTCAGGGCTTTGCTCCCGGGATCTGCTGGACTTCGTAACTGCTGATCTCCTGAATCGTCTCAGAAGGATGCCTCGGGGACGGAACCAGCCCGCGGTCAGGTCGCGAGCGCGTCGACCAGAGCGTCCCGGATGCGCGCGGCGAATGATTCGACAGCCCGCTCATCGGGACCTTCGACGAGGACACGCGCCTTCGCTTCCGTTCCCGAGTAGCGAACCAGCACGCGGCCTTCCGCTCCGAGTTTGCGCTCGACCTCGGAGATTACGCGCTGCACGGAAGGAAGCTGCTCTATGGCTGTTTTTCGCCTGACGGAGAAGCTCAGGAGCGACTGCGGCATCCGGGTCATTACGCCGCCTGCGATTTCCGAGACCGGCCGCCCTTCGCGCACTATGGCGGCCAGGACCTGCAGCGCGGCCAGGATGCCGTCTCCGGTAGTGGCGTGATCGAGGAAGATAACGTGCCCCGACTGCTCTCCGCCGAGGTTGTATCCCCCCCTGCGCATTTCGTCGACGACATACCGGTCGCCGACCGCTGTGCGAACCACCCGGCCTCCTGCTGCACGGATCGCCCGGTCGAGCCCGAGGTTACTCATCACGGTCGCAACGAGGGTATTGCCCCGCAGCGTCCCCTCTCTGAGCATCCTCGTCGCGCAAAGTGCCATGACGGCGTCACCGTCGATAACCGCCCCCCGCTCGTCTATCAGGATCACCCGGTCGGCATCGCCGTCGAGACTGATGCCGACGTGAGCCCCCGCCTTGACGACCTCGCGCGCCGCCACGTCAGGGTGGAGTGATCCGCAGCGCAGGTTTATGTTGCAGCCGTTGGGGGAGATTCCGATCGCTTTGACCTCCGCGCCCAGTTCGCGGAAGACCAGTGGGGCGGCCTTATACGCCGCGCCGTGAGCGCAGTCCGCCACCATCCGGATCCCGTCGAGTGTCAGGTCCCGGGGGAACGTGTGTTTGAGCTCGACTACGTATCGTCCAAGGGCATCGTCTATCCGGAAAGACCGGCCGATGCCGCTCCCAAGCGCGAGTCTTCCTGTGTCTGTCATCACCTCTTCGATCTGGACTTCGGCGTCATCGGGAAGCTTGAAGCCATCCGCCCCGAACAGCTTGATCCCGTTGTCGCGGTAGGGATTGTGAGAGGCGGAGATCATGATGCCCGCGTCGGCACGCATCGAAGAAGTTATGAAGGAGATCCCCGGGGTAGGCAGCGGGCCAACGAGCATCGCCTCGCCGCCGACCGAGCAGATGCCCGACGTGATGGCTGTCTCGAACATGTAACCCGACAACCGGGTATCCTTGCCGATCACGATGCGGGGGCGCTTTCGGCCGCCCGACCTCCGGATCACCTGGGTCAGCGCGCGGCCGAGCGCCATCGCCGTCTCGCACGTCATGGGGTGGGTGTTTGCCACACCGCGGATGCCGTCGGTGCCGAACAATTTGCGGACTCTGGTGGTCATATCAGGAATCCCCCAAATAGGCGTGCGGCGCCGCTCTGAAGCGCCTCGGCGGGTCGGAAAACGTGTGAAATAATCATTCGAATTTGGTGTACCGGCCCTCCGGGCCTCGGT
>JAFNAH010000025.1 GCA_017860075.1 Acidobacteriota bacterium
AATCCCCCTGATCAAGGAGGGGGAATTTCACCCTCGTGAGTTTTACATCGAGCGCATCATCCCGATGCAAGACCTCCTGCAGGAGATACCGTCAATCGTAGTCTCGGGCGGGGACAAGGCCAGACTCCTCCACGGGATGGATCTGAACCTCCTGACCGGCGCTCCAGAGTCTGAAGAGTACCGGATCATGGATGAAGCCGGGCACCTGGTCGCCATCGCGCGACGTCTCCAGACCTTCGCGTCGCCCGTCTCGCAGCCGGCCCACTGGGTGCGTGTCCATCCGCACGTAATCTTCGCCTGAATCGAGCGCCGCTGTCGGGATCGGCATCGGGGTCGCAATCGCTATTGCCATTCGGGAATTGCGCATCGTCGGCGGACGCCTCAATCGAGGTTGACACAACCTCGATATCGGAGCCGATATCGATCCCGATTCCGATTCCGATCCCGAGGGGAGCTTTGCCCCCGAGGATCTCATGCGAGCGGCTGTGAATGCCCAATCAATTCCTGCCAGCAGAGACGCAAAGCCCAAGAGAGCTTGAGGGCCCTTTGCGGTCTTTGCGTCTCTGCGGTTTCGCGCTCTACACGGTCAGGCGGTCCTTCATCCGCTGGAAGGCGCGCCGCCCTGCTGGGCGAGCGCGGTTATGGGAGCGATGGCAAGGCCGATGCAGAGCACAATCACCCATGCGGGGCGCATTCTACGCATGTTCATAGAAACCTCCATATTTTGAGTTTGGGGGGCAACCAGGAAGCCGCCCCCTGTCAACCTCTCTAACCGCGGGATCACGATTTGAGCGAAAAAATGTCGAGCCGTGCGGCCGGTGAGCCATGGCAATTCAGCAACGGCTGTGCAATAATTGCGGTTCAAGCACAGGGAACAATTGGACACTATGAAGCTGAGTTCTTCCCGCGCAGGCGGGTATTTTTGTCTACTCACTCTCTGGATTCTGGGCAGCCTGGCCCGCACCGTCCCCGGTCAGGAGAAACCTCCGGTCTCCAAATCGATCGACCTGGACAAGGAGCTTTCGTCGCCTGTGCCGGAAGACCGCGCAAAGAGCTACTACTACTTTGCACTCTCGAAGTGGTTTGAGGAGAAAGGCGATCTGACCCGCGCTCTCACGGAGATGAAAAACGCGCTGAAATACAACGAGAGCAGCGCCTCCGTTCGCATCGAGATGGCAGCTCTGCTGGAACAGATGGGGAAGTCGCGCGAAGCGATCGACGAGGCCGAGGAGGCAGCCCGGATCGACCCCTCGAATCCGGAGCCTCACTGGGTCCTTGCCAATCTCTATCTCCGATCGCAGGCTCACGACCGCGCGGTAAGGAGGGAGTCGCTCACCAAGGCTGTGCAGGAGCTCGAGCAGATGCGCAAGGACGCCCCGGACGACGAACGGGCCTACTACGCGCTCGGCGGTGCCTACTTCGAACTGGGGGAAACTGAAAAAGGGATCCAGGCCTTCGAGAAGTTCCAGGACCTCGTAACGAACGTGGACGCGGGCTACATCGCAATCGCCAGGAATTACGAGCGTTCGGGCAACCTTGACAAAGCGGTTGAGTACCTGCAGAAAGCAATCAAGAACCGGCCGGAGTCATCGGAAAGCCTGATGATGCTGGCGAGCCTCTACTCCAGGCAGAACAGGCACAAAGACGCGATCCCGCTTTACGCGAAGATACTCGAGCTCAGCAACGACAACCCGGCCGTCAAGAAACAGCTGGGTGCGACACTTGTGGAAGCCGGCGATTACGAGCAGGCTCAGCGGGTACTCACGGAGCTGGCGAAGGCGACGCCCGATGACAGGGATGTCCAGGTGCTCCTTGGCCGGAGCTATCTTGGCCAGAGGCAGTACGCGCAGTCGGTCGAAACCCTCCGGTCGGTCGTCGACGCGGATTCAGATCAGGTCGAGGCCCAGTACTACCTCGGCGTAGCCTATGAGCAGAGCGGAAACACCGCCGAGGCGGTCAAGGTCTTCTCAAACATGGTCACCAAGGCGCGGGAGGGCTCGGAAGAGTACAAAGCGAACCGGCTGATCTTCCAGCAACACCTGGCAGCTGCCTACCAGGACATGGGGCAGAACGACAAGGCCATCGCTCTGTATGAGGAGATGATCAAGAGCTCCCCCGATGCCGGCTCGCGCTTGTATTTCCTGCTGATTAACGCCTATCGAGTGAACCGGCAGCTGGACAAGGCTGTCAGCCTGGGCAAACAGCAGCTGGCGAAGAATCCGGATGATGTGAACATCGCACTCGTGTATGCGCGGGCCCTTGCGGATTCCGGAAGAGCCAAAGAGGGTGCCGATCTGCTGGCCAAGACGCTCCAGGCCAACCCGTCGAATATCGACGTCTATGTCAATCTCAGCCAGGTCTATGTCCAGTCCAGGAAATACGCGGAGGCCGAGAAGATCCTGCGCAAGGCCGCCGAGCGAAAGCTCGACGCTGAAAGAGTGAAGTTCCAGCTGGCAACCGTGTACGAGCGCCAGAAGGACTATGATCGTGCCGAAACGCTTTTTCAGGAGCTGCTCAAGGAGAACCCGAAGAACGCGACAGTCCTGAATTACGTCGGTTACATGCTGGCCGATCGGGGCGTTCGCCTGGATGAAGCGGTTCGCTACGTGGAACAGGCCCTGGAGATGGAGCCGGCCAACGGGGCCTACCTGGATTCGCTGGGCTGGGCCTACTTCAAGCTGGGTGACCTGGAGAAGGCCGAGAAATACCTGCTGCAGGCAGTCGAGCTCGTGAAGAATGATCCTGTCATGTATGACCACCTGGGTGAGCTGTACTTCAGGATGAATCAGCTCGAAAAAGCCCGCGATTCCTGGAACAGGTCGGTCGAAGTCGGAACCGAACGCGATGAGGTGGACAGGGTTCGCGACAAACTCCAGTACGTCCAGGAACTCCTGCGCAGGCAGAAGCCCCGCTAGTCTGACCTCCCAAAAGCAGGCCGACAATGTCATCAGGATACGCTGCCCCGGCGATTCCTTGCCGGTGCGAACTCGTCAGCGAGCCCTGGATGCTCGCGCCATGGAGCTTCAGGTGAGCCAACCCCTCCGCGCCATGGGCCAGGAATCGCCCGACAGACTGCTGGTGCGCTCGTTCGCCAAGGTCAACCTGGCGCTGGCGGTACTGGAGCGCCGTCAGGATGGGTTTCACGAGATTCGCACGGTGTTTCAGAGCATCGACATCCACGACACGCTCGAAATGCACCGATCGTCAACGCTTGAGCTTGTGTGTGAAGGGCTTCCCGATGTGCCGCCGGAGCAGAACCTGGTATGGAGAGCGGCCAACGCTCTCATGGGCGAGATCCCGTCGATACAGGGCGCACGGATCACCCTTCGCAAGTTCCTGCCCCGGGGATCCGGGCTGGGCGGCGGCAGCAGTAATGCCGCTGCCACGCTGCTCGGGCTGTGCCGGTTGTGGGAGGTGGAGGCCGACCCCGCACTGCTGCAGCGGCTGGCATGCGATCTTGGCTCCGACGTCCCCTTCTTCCTGTGCGGCGGGACGGCGCTCGGCGCGGGCCGCGGGGACGAGGTCTACCCCGTACCGGAACTGCCGGAGGCGCACCTGGTGGTCGTCTATCCCGGGCTGCGCGTCCCGACTTCCGAGGCCTACGCGCTGCTCACACGCAGGTTGACACCGGACGAATCACACCGTAAAATCTATAGTTTTTGCAGCCTGCTGCAGGCAGGGTTGGATTGCCTGTCCGGAACATTCAACGATTTCGAACGTGTGATCCTGGACAGGTACGATTCCATCAGGGAAGCAAGAGATCTCCTGTTGGAACATGGGGCAGTAGCGAGCCTGCTGTCAGGCAGCGGGTCGTCAGTCTTCGGATTCTTCCTTGAGGAGGAGTCAGCTCTCGCAGCCTCCATCGCCATGAGGCGGGAGGAATGGCGGGTGTTTCCGGCGAAGACCCTTTCTCGTCTCGGGTTCTTCAAGCGAATGTTCGCGTAGCCGCCGGCCCCGCCGATCTGTGGTTTGCAGACCGGGTGTGGCCAGGTCCCGCCATCTGCGTTTTTCGGTTGGAGGAATGGGGCGTCGTCAAGCGGTAAGACACAGGTCTTTGGAACCTGCATTCGGAGGTTCGAATCCTCCCGCCCCAGCCAAACCTTTTAGCCCGAATACAACACGGTAGCGTATGAGTCTTGGATCCCAGTTACGGAATGCCGAATTGAAAGTGTTTTCAGGGAATGCCAATCCCGAGTTGGCCAGCGAGATCTGCGAACACCTCGGACTCCCCCTGGGTGAGGCGAAGCTGACCACGTTCAGCGACGGCGAGCTCTATTTCCAGATACTCGAAAATGTCAGAGGCAAGGACATCTTCGTGATCCAGCCCACCTGCCCGCCGGTCAACAACAACATGATGGAACTCCTGGTCATGCTGGACGCATTCAAGCGTTCATCGGCAGCCCGCATCACGGCTGTCATGCCGTACTACGGCTATGCCCGGCAGGACCGGAAGGACAAGCCCAGGGTTCCGATCTCTTCGAAACTGGTGGCGGATCTGCTCACGGCCGCCGGCGCGGACCGGATACTCACCATGGATTTGCACGCGGGACAGATCCAGGGGTTCTTCAACATACCCGTGGACCACCTGTTCGCCGCCCCTGTGCTCATCGATTATATCCGGAAGTTGAACATCCCCGACCTGACCCTCGTTTCGCCTGATGCCGGGGGTGTTGAGAGGACCCGGGCGTTCGCGAAGCGCCTGAACGCCGACCTGGCGATCGTGGATAAACGCCGCGTGTCGCCCAATCATGCCGAGGTAATGCACGTTATCGGGCACGTCCAGGGACGCAACATCCTCATAGTGGACGACATGGTCGATACCGCGGGCACTCTGGTCAACACGGTTTCCGCGATCCGGAAGAAGAAGGCAAACCGGATCCTGGCCTGTGCGACCCATGCCGTTCTGAGCGGCCCCGCCAGCGAACGCCTGCGCGAGGCCGCGCTCGATGAAATCATCCTCACGAACACCGTATCGATCGACAAAGCGAAGATCTTGCCCAACATGACTGTGCTGAGCGTCGCCAGACTGCTGGCCGAGGCAGTCGGCAGCATTCATGAGGAGACGAGCGTCAGCGATCTTTTCGTTTGATCTGCAAGGAGTTGGATCTCATGTCTCAGATCTTGATCGAAGCAAAACGCCGCGCACCGGGCGGCAAAAACGTCAATCGCCGGCTTCGAACTGCCGGCCTCATCCCTGCCGTGCTCTACGGGCGCGGGAGAGAGCCGGTACCCCTCTCCGTAGAGCCCAAAGCGGTCGTGGACATCCTCTATTCGGAGAGCGGCCAGAACACGATCTTCTCGCTCAGCGTGGATGGGGGTGAGCAGACGAACGCCATGGTGAAGGAATACCAGCTGGACCCCGTCAAGGGACGCCTGATCCATACGGACTTCGTTCAGATCGCGATGGACCGGCTGCTGGAGGTGTCCGTCAACGTCGAACTCGTTGGCGAGGCCGAAGGTGTGAAGGCCGGTGGCCTCCTGGATTTCGTCACGCGCTCGATCGACCTGGAATGCCTGCCCGCAGATATCCCGGATTCGATCAAAGTGGATGTGGGTCACCTCAAGATCAACGACTACGTCCGGGTCAAGAACATCGAGTTCAACTCCAAGATCAAGGTCCTGACGGATCCCGAGGTAGTCATCGTCACCATCTCGCCGCCGCTGAAGGAGGAGGTCGCGCCCGTCGAGGCCGCTCCTGCCGAGGCTGCGGAGCCCGAGGTGATCAAGAAGGGCAAGGCGACCGAGGAAGGCGCCGAGGAGGAAGCTAAGAAGGAATAGCGCCGATCCGTGCCAACCATGGTCCACAGACTCGTAGTGGGGCTTGGCAATCCCGGGGCGCGCTATGCGGCGACACGGCACAACGTCGGATTCATGGCCGTCGACGAGTTTGCGCGTGCGACGAAAGCGGGTCCCTGGGCGATCAGGTGCCGGTCGATGGTCTGCGAAGCGACAATCGACGGCCACCCGGTTGTACTGGCCAAGCCGCTGACCTACATGAACCTGAGCGGTCATGCGGTGGAACTTCTCTCAGCCGAGTGCGGCTGTTCGCCGGATGCGCTCGTAGTGGTCCTTGATGACCTGAATCTGCCGTTCGGCCGAGTCCGGGTGAGGAGACGCGGTTCGGCAGGAGGTCATCACGGCCTGGAATCCGTGATCGCGGCACTCGGGAGTGAAGAGATCACACGCGTCCGGCTGGGGATCGGCGAGGATGAGACACCGGACGACAAGGCCGGCTTCGTGCTCTCCGAATTCCCCGCGGCTCGCGGGCAGGAATTGAACGAGATGATACGCAGGGCAGCAGACGCTGTCCGGATAACTGTCAGTGAGGGCGTTGAGAAAGCCATGTCGGCCTGCAATGCCTGAAGAGGGGCGTCCCTGACGCATCTGAATTGTCAGGAATCACGTTAAAGGAGAAAGACCGGTGAGAACTTACGAGGTGGTTTTCGTTGCCGCACCCACCCTGACCAGCGAGGAGCTCGATGCCTTCATCGCCCATACCCAAACGGTCATCGAGGGGAAGAACGGCAAGGTCATCAAAGTGGACAATTGGGGCAAGAGGTCCCTTGCATACAAGATCAAGAGGTTCAGGGATGCCTACTATGTGGTCCTGACCATCGAGGGGGACGGCGCCGGCATCGCAGAGCTCGAAAGGCGTTTCAGGGTGACCGACTATGTCATCCGTTTTCTGTCGGTGCGCATAGACGAGGATCTCAAGCGCTCCGAGAAGATCAAGGCAGTCCGGCAGAGAAAATCTCGGCCGCAGACCGCACCGGCGCCGCAGCCGGTTGTGGAAACCGAAGCTGCACAGCCGCAACAGTAAAGTATCCGGCCGTGGCAGCCGCGACGAGCACTGCCGGGCTCCTGATTTCCTTTTCAGGCCCCGGCGGGCCGGCGGTGATACGCGGTCGATTGTATCCCAGAGAGGCCATCGATCATGCCAGTTCCGAAACGATTCTCGATCCGGCGCAAACGCATCTGTAAGTTCTGTGCCGAGAAGATAACCTACATCGATTACAAAGACGGCAAGCTGCTCTCCCACTTCATCCCCGAGCGCGGGAAGATCCTGCCTCGGAGGATCAGCGGGGTCTGCTCGATCCATCAGCGCCAGTTGTCCGAGGCGATCAAGCGTGCGCGCCACCTGGCCATCATCCCGTTCGTCTCCGAGTGAGCGGAATCGAGGAGGGAGAACCATGAAAGTCATACTCAAGCAGGACGTGGATAAGCTCGGGAAAGCCGGCGACGTCGTCAAGGTCGCTACCGGCTACGGGCGCAACTACCTCATCCCGATGAAGATCGCGGTCGAGGCTACCCCCGGCAACCTCAAGGTGACCGACATCGAACGCCTTGCGGCCGCCCGCCGCGACCAACGCGACAAGGAGGGCGCATCCCTTCTGGCGAAAGAAATCGTCAAACTTCAGATTACGATCCGCAAGAAGGTGGGAGAGGGCGGCATTCTCTATGGCTCGGTCACCGCTCTGGACATAGCAGATTCCCTCAGCGCCCATAAGATCGAGGTCGACAAGCGCAAGATCCAGCTCGATGAGCCCATCAAGAGCATCGGGGACTACCAGGTCCCGATCCGCCTTCACAGGGACGTCACTGTCCCGGTGCGGATCGCCGTGGAAGAAGAACCCGAAGCCACATCCTAGCTCCGCGTCAGCGGATCCCTGAGACGCGAGCGCTTGCAGGAGACCGGGAAGATCTCCGTGAGCGCAGCGTCGTCGTGGCCAAGATATCCTTACCTGTCTTCGCGTCTTGGTGGTACAAAGGGGTCGTAGCCGGCAACAGCCCTGAATGCCCATGGCCTCCGATATCAGCCTCGAAAAAATCCTGCCCAGCAACCTGGAGGCGGAGCGCTCCATACTCGGCGCCATCCTGCTTGACGAGAAGGCCATCTTCTCAGTCCTCGACAGCCTGCGCAAAGACGACTTCTATCTCGAAGGCCATCGCAAGATCTACGAGAAGATGTCGGAGTTGTCGACCGGGCAGCATCCGATAGATCTCATAACCCTCAAGAACGAGCTGCAGCGGTCTGACGATCTGGAGAGGGCCGGCGGCCCGGCCTACCTGGCGAGCCTCACCGACGGGCTGCCGCGCGGGATCAACATCGAACACTATGCGCAGATCGTGAAGGAAAAGGCGACCCTGCGGCGCCTGATCCAGATCTCAAATGAGCTGATGACACGCTGTTACGGAGCAGAGGAGAGCGCCGACGACATCCTCAATGATGTCGAGAAATCTGTGTTCGAACTCTCCATGCGCCAGTTCCGCGCCGGCTTTTCGCCGATCGACCCGCTCGTCAGTGCGGTCTATAAACACATCGAGGAGGTAGCCAACCGCAAGACACTCGTGACCGGAGTGGAAACCGGTTTCACCGAACTCGACAAAATGACGGCGGGCTTCCAGCCGGCCGACCTGATCATCGTGGCGGCACGGCCCGGCCTGGGCAAGACGAGCCTCTGCCTGAACATCGCCCTCCATGCAGCCCTGAGGAAGCAGATGACCGTCGGCATTTTCAGCCTCGAGATGAGCAAGGAGGCACTCGTCAAGAGACTGCTCTGCGCGGAAGGGGAGATCGACCTTCACAAGGTCAATACCGGGTATCTGAACAAGGAGGATTGGACCCGGCTCGGCAGGGCGGCCGGCGGAATATCGCAGTCCAAGATCTTCATCGACGATTCCGCTTCGATTTCGATCGGAGAGATGCGCTCAAAAGCCCGCCGCCTCAGCATGGAGTTCAAGCTGGACCTCGTTGTCGTCGACTACCTTCAGCTTATGACCGCAGGTACCCAGCGGATCGAGAACAGGACGCAGGAAATCTCCCAGATCTCGCGCGGCCTGAAGGCGCTGGCGAAGGAGCTCAACGTCCCCGTAGTCGCCATCTCGCAGCTCAGCCGCGCGGTCGAGGCACGCCGTGGAGACCACCGGCCGCAGCTTTCGGATCTGCGGGAGTCGGGTTCGATCGAACAGGACGCGGACGTCGTACTCTTCATCTTCCGCGAGGAGATGTTCAACGCCACCGAAGAAAACAGCGGCGTCGCGGAACTCATCATCGGAAAACAGAGGAACGGCCCTACCGGAACACTGAGGGTCGCGTTCATCAAGCAGTACACCAAGTTCGCCAACCTCTGGCAGGAGCCCTGAGCCTCGTTTCTGCCGGGAACAAGGCCGCGCGCCCCGATGCACACACCAGGAGAGAGTTCCGTTAGCGGGCGACCCACCTGGGCCGAAATTGACCTCGGCGCCCTGGCGGGAAACTACCGCACGCTGGACGCTCTCCTCTGTCCTGCAGATGGTGAGCGGCAACGCCCCCGCCTGATCCCCGTCATCAAGGCGAACGCTTACGGACACGGAGCGGTGGAGGTGGCGCGCTCGCTCGTCGGCGCCGGGGCCAGCGCCTTCGCTGTGGCCATTAGCGAGGAGGGAGTCCTGCTTCGTGAAGCCGGCATATCCGCGGAAATCATCGTCCTGGAAGGTGTCT
>JAFNAH010000352.1 GCA_017860075.1 Acidobacteriota bacterium
GGACAAGACTGGCACCTTGACGGTGGGCGAAATGACCGTGCGCTCTCTCTACGTCGCCGGCCAAAGCTACGAAGTCACCGGCGAAGGCTACGGGCCGGACGGCGAGGTGCGCTTCGAGGGCAAGAAGGCGGAAGCGCAGCACGCGGCGCCGTTGCTCGAACTCTCGACCGTCATCCTCGGCTGCAACAACGCTCATCTCGTCCAGGAAGAGGGGACATGGAAAGTCATCGGCGATCCCACCGAAGGCGCATTGCTTGTCGCTGGTCCCAAAGCCGGCGGTAACCGGGAACGCATCGAGAACGAGCTGCCGAAGCATCACGAGATACCTTTCGACTCCGACCGGAAACGCAGCACGGTGATTCGCAAGATGCCGGACGGGAGGCTCCGAGCCTTCATCAACGGTGCGCCCGACGTGCTGTTAGAACGCTGCACAAACCTCTACACCAGCACCGGGGTCCGCCCTCTGACGGACGCGGATCGCCAGAATATCGTGGCGCAAAACACCGCGATGGCGCAGCAAGCCCTGCGCGTGCTCGGTTCGGCCTATCGCGACCTGGACAACACTTCGCCCGACGACCTCACGGCCGACGCCGTGGAGCACGACCTCGTGTTCGTTGGTTTGTCGGGAATGTATGATCCCCCGCGTCAGGAGGCAAAAGAGGCTGTCGCAACATGTCGCGCCGCCGGTATTCGCGTGGTAATGATTACCGGCGACCATCCGCACACCGCGACGGCCATTGCGCGGGAAATCGGCATCGCTTCAGACGACGACCTCGCGATCGCGGGTGTCGAATTGGACAAGATGTCCGACGACGAACTCCGCAAGCGCGCGCCCAAGATCGCCGTTTACGCCCGCGTCACCGCCGAGCACAAACTGCGCATCATCCGCGCATGGAAAGCGAATGATGCGGTGGTCGCGATGACCGGCGACGGCGTCAACGACGCCCCTGCCATCAAAGGTGCCGACATCGGTATCGCCATGGGGAAATCAGGAACGGAAGTCACCAAGCAGGCGGCAGACATGATTGTCACTGATGACAACTTCGCCTCCATCGTTGCCGCCGTCGAAGAGGGCCGCGGCATCTACGACAACATCCGCAAGACCCTGCAATACCTGCTGGCAGGTAACACCGGGGAGCTCCTGCTGATGACCCTCTGCGTCATCATCGGACTGCCGACGCCGCTGCTGCCCATTCACCTGCTTTGGATCAACCTGGTCACCGATGGCTTGCCCGCACTCTGCCTGGCCACCGATCCGATCGACTCCGACGTGATGAAACGCCACCCGCGCCGCCGGTCTGAGCGCATTACGAACCGCAGCTTCCTCCGCACAATGTTTTTCACCGGCTTCCTCACGGCGGGCGTCGCGTTCGCGGTTTACTTCTATGTCTTGAGGGAGGGAACGACGGAAATGGCCCGCACTTCCGCCTTCGCCGTGCTGGTCTTTGCCGAGCTCTTGCGGTCCTTCGGCGCCCGCAGCGAGACCAAGCCCCTCTGGCGCATCTCCCTTTTCACGAACGTCAACCTCGTCATGGTGGTTGCCCTTTCTTTCGGCCTCCAGGTGTGGAGCCAACACAACGCGGCTCTGGGCCGCTTCCTGAAGACGTCCTTCATGCCGTTCACCGATTGCCTCCTGCTTCTCGCCGTGGGCGCCATCCCGCTGTTGATTCTGGAGACGGTGAAGGTGGTGCGGCACGCGCGGCGGCAAAACGAAGCACTGATCAAGAGGTGAAAACATGAAAACAAATACAACGACGCTCACGCCGGAATTGCTCCACAAGATGGATGCCTATTGGCGCGCCGCCAACTATCTGTCCGTCGGCCAGATTTATCTTTAGGACAATCCGCCGCTGAAGCGGGCGCTGACGCTCGCGGATGTGAAGCACAAGCTGCTGGGACACTGGGGCACACCCCCCGGGCAGAACTTCATTTACGTTCACCTGAACCGGGTCATCAAAAAATACAACCTCGACATGATTTACGTCTCCGGCCCCGGGCACGGCGGCCCGGCCGGCGTGGGCAACACTTACCTCGAGGGTACGTACAGTGAGATCTATCCCGACATCAGCCAGGATGAGGCCGGGCTTCGGAAGCTCTTTAATCAGTTTTCTTTTCCCGGAGGAATTCCCAGCCACGCATCGCCGGAGTGCCCGGGCTCGATCCACGAGGGGGGCGAACTTGTGCATTTTTCGAACTCGCTATTTTTGTTGCGTTTTTTAAGACCCAAAAACTGGGGTTTGAAGATCAAGTTGAGGCATCTTCCTATTCATTTAAGCGCCGATCCATCCTCCTTCTCCTCCTTTCTTTTCTTCTGGAAAAGCCGATAGGTTCGGATGAGGAGTGATAGACCGAGCCAGCCAGATAGGAGAGCGATAGGGATCGTCACTGCCCGGGGGAGTAGGACACTTGTCAGGGCGAATAGAAGCAGCGAGAGACCTCCAATCCCGGTGATCCTGGCTTCGGCAGGACCGAGGAGCCGATGGTTGGTGATGGCAGCCCCGACGATATTGCTGAGCCGAACGGTAGTCGCACCGGCGCGGCTCACGCTGCCTCCACCGATCTTTCTCTCACGGAGTGGTCGCCTTGGCCGATTTGCAGCGAGACTGACTCGATGGCGCTTGCTCAGAACAACCTCTGTGGCATGTTTCAGGTCTTGGAGATACATTTCCTCCATCTCCAGAGCGAATTTCTCATCCTCGACCGCAACATCAAGTTCGTAGTTTCCGAACCAGCTCGAGATGTTCAGGTTGGTCGATCCCACTCTCGCCCAACGACCGTCGGCAACAGCCGTCTTTGCATGGATCATGGGCCCGTTCCATTCAAAGACGCGGACGCCCCCTTCGAGTAAGGGCTGGTAGCCGGATCTCGATAGCTCACGCAGGAGGGGGATGTCCGTTGATCCAGGCACGAGAAGCCGGACGTCCACTCCGCCTTTGACCGCGGCCCGCAGGGCCTGCACGTAGGAGGTTGCTGCCACGAAATACGCGTCAGTCATCCAGAGGGATCGGCGCGCAATCGCGGCGATGAGCTGATCGAGGCGGTAAAGGCCGGCCGTGTTGGGAATCGTCGGGATGACGCGTAGGGAAGCATCTCCCGCAGCGGGAATGGCATCCCGCTCAAAAACCTCATCCGTGGGCAACGGGGCCCCTGTAACCGCCCAGATATTTCTGAAAGATCCCTCTATGTCGGCAACAGCGGGTCCGTGAACCTCGATTCCGGTGTCCCGCCAGGGAGGAATGTTGCGGTCCGGGTAGCCCACCCACATTCGGCCTACGCAAAGACCCGTGACGAAGGCGACCTTCCCATCGACTCCGATCATCTTACGGTGATCACGGCTGACCCAGTTCAGGGGGCTGTCGAGCCGCGGGGGATTGAAACAGCGTACTTCGGCGCCGGCTTCTTTCAGCTTCCGCCAGAAGCGA
>JAFNAH010000353.1 GCA_017860075.1 Acidobacteriota bacterium
CTCAACCGCGTGACGGGTGGGGAAATGCGGTGGCAGACGGTTGCAGCGTACGTGCGCATCGCGGCTGCATCGGTTCTCATGGGGGTAGCCGCGGATCTGATTTACCGCCTTGCCCAATGGGTCCTGCCGGGCGGCGGCACGCTCCGGCTCGCAGTCCATCTGGCGTTCGCGATGTTTGGGGCGATGGCGCTGCTGGTGCCGCTGCTTGAGCTCTTCAAGGTCGAGGAAGCCCGAGAACTCTCGTTGCTCCTGAAGCGGAAATTACTCCGGAGATAGCCGATGAGCCGCGACTGGGTATCGGAATTCGGCGATTACCTGCGCGTCGAGAAAGGGCTTGCGCGTAACTCGACCGCTGCCTACATCTCCGATATCGGGAAACTCCGGGAATTCGCCGGCAGCCTGGGAACCGATTTGACGGCGCTGAGCCAGGATGAGATGCGCGCCTGGCTCAGGCATCTGCGAGAGAGCGGTCTGTCGCCGCGGTCCGCCGCGCGGAGCGGTCTGTCGCCGCGGTCCGCCGCGCGCGCGCTCGCAGCAGCGCGCGGCTTTTTCCGCTTCCTGGCTGGTGATCGTGTCCTGACGACGGACCCGACCGCCAACCTGGAAGCGCCGCGGTTTCTGCGTTCGCTCCCGCGATATCTGCACGGCGACGAGGTCGACCGCCTGCTGAAGGCCCCCGACCCGAAAACGGCGCTCGGCTCCCGCGACAGAGCCATGCTGGAAGTCCTTTATGCGACCGGTCTGCGGGTCAGCGAGCTCGTCGGCCTGACCCTGGCGCAACTGCACAAGGACCTTGGGGTCGTTTCCTGCATGGGGAAAGGGAGCAAGGAGAGGATCGTTCCGATCGGCCCTGCCGCAACAGAAGCTGTGGCCGCATACCTGAAGCAACACCGTTCGCAGTTGCTGGGGCGGAGATCGAGCAACTACCTCTTCGTAACCCGGCGAGGCTCCCGCATGACGCGCCAGGGTTTCTGGAAGATCATTCGTGCCTGCGGGCGTCTGGCAGGAATTCGCAAGCCCCTTTCACCGCACATGCTTCGGCATTCGTTTGCGACTCATCTGCTCGCAAATGGGGCCGACCTCCGGTCGGTGCAGCTGATGCTCGGTCATTCGGACATCTCCACAACCCAGATCTATACCCACGTCACCCGCGAGCGCCTGAAGAGGATCTACGGCAGATATCATCCGAGGGCTTGAGTGCGCTGTGAGGGAGCCCTGGGCATGCGGCGTCGGTATCGGCATCGGGATCGGTGTCGGAACCCGCATCGACCAAGAGTCAAGTTCAGCACAGTCTGAATTGCAGTCAGGGGAGTTCTGGTTTGACTGGCACACGGCGCTGTGATAGAAATGAACGCTTTTGGCTGCGGCCAGAGCGTAATCCATATCGGAGGAGGCATCAGTGGCAGGTCACGGCAGGTACCTATTTACATCCGAGTCTGTAACAGAGGGTCATCCGGACAAGGTGGCCGACCAGATTTCGGACGCGGTTCTCGATGAGATCATGAGGCAGGACCCGAAGGGGCGAGTGGCCTGCGAAGTGCTCGTCACCACGGGATTGACTCTCATCGCAGGTGAAATAACGACCAAGGGCAGCGTCGATTACGCGAGGGTCGCCCGGCAGACGATCCTGGATATCGGCTACAACCGCCCGGACTACGGCTTCGACGGCAACACCTGCGGGGTGATCTCCACCATCGACGAGCAGTCGCCCGATATCGCAATGGGCGTAGATACCGGAGGCGCGGGCGACCAGGGGCTCATGTTCGGGTACGCGACCAACGAAACTGAAGAGCTCATGCCCATGCCGATCATGATGGCGCACAAGCTCACGCTGCGACTCGCGGAGGTGCGCAAGCAGAAGGCCCTTGACTGGGTCAGGCCCGACGGCAAGTCGCAGGTCTCCATCCGCTACGAAGACTACCGTCCTGTCCGTGTCGAAACGGTGGTCGTTTCGACCCAGCACAGCCCGGATGTGGACATCGAACAAGTGCGACGTGACGTACTCGAGCATGTAATCCATCCGGTGATCCCCGAACGGCTGCGCGACGCGGGAACGGTGTACCACATAAACCCGACAGGCCGCTTCGCCGTCGGCGGCCCGCAGGGCGATTGCGGCCTCACCGGGAGGAAGATCATCGTCGACACCTACGGTGGATACGCGCATCACGGAGGCGGCGCATTCTCCGGCAAGGACCCGTCCAAGGTGGACCGCAGCGCCTCCTACATGGCGCGCTATGTTGCCAAGAACGTCGTTGCGGCCGGAATCGCCGACCGGGTCGAAATCCAGATTGCCTACGCCATCGGCGTCGCCGAACCGGTTTCCCTGATGGCGAATTCCTTCGGCACGGGCAGGATCCCCGACGACCGGATCGAAGAGATTCTCAGGAAGAGCTTCGACCTGACGCCGCGCGGCATCATGGAATGCCTGAATCTCCGAAGACCGATCTACAGGAAGACGGCCGCGTACGGCCATTTCGGCCGTTCGGAACCGGAGTTCACCTGGGAGCGCACCGACCGTGCGCCCGAGCTGGCAGATCGTGCCGGTACCCGGGCAATTGAATCGTTAGCCTGATACCGAGGTGAGTGATGGACTACGACGTGAAGGATCTCGAACTGGCACAGAAGGGGAAAGACCGGATCGAATGGGCCCGCCAGTCCATGCCGGTGCTCGGGCTGATCAGGGACAGATTTGAAGCCGAAAAGCCGCTCTCAGGTCTCCGCATCGCCGCCTGTCTGCACGTGACCACCGAAACGGCGAACCTCGCGGTCACACTTCGCGACGGGGGAGCCGAAGTCCGCGTCTGCGCGTCGAACCCCTTGAGCACCCAGGACGACGTCGCAGCCGCCCTGGTCCGCGAGTATGGCATTCCGGCCTTCGCCATAAAGGGTGAAGACAATCAGACCTACTACAAGCACATCGTGTCGACCCTGGCTCATCGACCCCACGTCACGATGGATGACGGCGCGGATCTGGTGACGATGGTCCTGACGGAACGAAAGGATCTCATCCCGGAGATCATCGGCGGCACCGAAGAGACGACGACGGGCGTGATCCGGCTTCGCAGCATGGCCAGGGACGGAGTCCTGGCTTACCCCGTCATCTCCGTAAACGACGCGGACACGAAGCACATGTTCGACAACCGCTACGGAACGGGCCAATCCACCATCGATGGAGTCCTCCGGGCTACCAACGTGCTGATGGCAGGAATGCGCGTGGTTGTCAGCGGTTATGGCTGGTGCGGACGCGGGGTCGCCGTGCGTGCCAAAGGCCTTGGCGCGGATGTCATCGTCACCGAGGTGAACCCGGTGCGGGCTCTCGAAGCCTTGATGGACGGTTATCGCGTCATGCCGATGCAGCAGGCTGCCTCGATCGGGCAACTCTTCATCACCGTCACCGGGAACAAGTCGATTATCCGCAGAGAGCACTTCCAGTCCATGCAGAACGGCGCCATTCTCGCCAACTCGGGTCATTTCAATGTCGAGATCGACATACCGGCGCTGGAATCCATGAGCACCGGGCGGCGAAGGGTGCGCGAATTCGTGGACGAATACGCCCTCGCGGACGGCCGCAAGATCTTCATCCTGGGCGAAGGGCGGCTGATCAACCTGGCGTGCGCCGAAGGCCATCCCGCATCGGTCATGGACATGTCGTTCGCCAACCAGGCCCTTTCGGTCGAGCACCTGTCCCGGAATCACAAGCAGCTCCAGAAACAGGTTTACCCGGTCCCGGCTGAGATCGATAGGGAGGTCGCCCGGCTCAAGCTGAAGGCGATGAACACGGAGATCGACACCCTGACCGCGGAACAGAAGAGCTACCTCAGCAGCTGGAGCGAAGGCACCTGAATATCGCGATCACGACACTGACGGTGATCCCGACTAAGGCTCCCTTCTTTCCCATCGAAAAAGAGAAGGGAAGCCCGATCAGAGCCATCACCATACAACTCAGCGGAAACGAGACCTTCTTATTGAGCTCAACCTGCAATTCAGTAGCGTTATAGCCAGATTTGTGAAGATAGTTGATGTAATTGCTTAGCTCTGAATAAGTCAGTTTGGACGATTCCTCGGGCTCGAAAATCTCTTTCTGGAAGTAGGACGCCTTCTCGGGGAAGGCTGCGAATTCCTCCCGGAATGCCCTGAACCCGTTCGTCTGGTTTCCGAAATCCCGGACCCAGCCACTTTCGAGCGTCCATTTCCCGTCTTCGCGGATTGTGGCGCGTGAGGCGTGCATGCGGCGCAGCATGCTCAACCTGTTGAGGTCGATTTCAAAGACGTTGAGACCCACGAAAAGGCTGCGGCCCGCATCGTAATACTCGTAGTTGAAGATCCGGCCGTTCTCGCCGAATATCCATTTGCGCTGCGGCCGCATGAAGGTCTGGGCCGGGCGCCCCTTGATCACGTGCCGGATGCTGTCCTGGCGCATATTGGCG